>CAMWQV010000327.1 GCA_947176425.1 uncultured Clostridia bacterium | reverse complement strand
GATGAGGCGGACATCAAAAACTACCTGGTTCCCTGGACGCGGGAAATACTGGATGGCGAAGAATGCAGCGCCTATCCGGAGGACGAACATATGCGGGGCGATTCCTGGCAATTCCTGGATTTCCTAGAAAAATTAGGCTTTTCCTCTGACTTTGACGGCGAACTCTGACAAAGCAGCATCCCCTCAAGGCCAGTCTGGCTGGAAACTTGAGGGGAATTTTTCTTACCGCATTACGGATACAGCCCGCCCCTGATGCGCGACTGCTTTCCAGTTTTTCGTATCACGGAACAGAGAGATTACTTGCAGCGGCATCCAGGAGGCCATAAAAATCGGGAAAATCAGGATAGTTTTCGCCATATTGCGCAGGCCGTAGCCACCTAAAACCGCCAGCGCCGTTCCCAACACCATGCCGAATAAAATGTACAGACAGATACCGCACAGCAGAATCGGAAGACCAGCTATGCCTCCGGTAAGCAGGCTGCTGACCAGTGCGCATACCATCAGCAGCGCCGAAACCGCCTGCGCAAACGGCGCCGTTAAAAACATGGTCATATCCCATCTCAGCATCGGCTGCATCGTTTCCCTGCTCCACAACGGAACCATGCACCGTTTCGCTACCTGCATCACACCGCTGCACCAGCGCTTTCTCTGCCGGAGAGACAGCAGAAAATCGGTCGGCTCCTCGTCAAAATTCACTGCGTCCGGCACCCAGTCCACCCGGTACCCCGCTCCCGCACACTGCGCGGCAAACTCCGCGTCCTCTGCGATTGTGGACGTATTCCAGCCGCCCAGCTCCTCCAGCACCTCCCGGCGCACCGCAAATCCGGTTCCGATCAGCTTTGCCGACAGTCCGCAGGCTGCACGGGGACGGTTCCAGATCAGGTCAAAGCATGTGTTATACAGTCCGTAACAGCCCGCTACGCTTCCGGCAGTCGGATTGGCGGCTTTGGTGCGGGATTTGCAGACCATCGCGCCGGAGACAAACGCGTCATTCATGCGGGCCAGATAATCCGGCGCAAGGGTGTTGTCCGCGTCAAATATCACAAAAGCGTCATAGCCTTTGGGCAGCAGCTGCGCGAACGCCTGATGCAGCGCGTCGCCCTTCCCCGCGACCTGCCCGAAACAATGGATGATCCCCGCTCCGGCGGCTGCAGCGGCGGCCTCTGTGAAATCCGTGCAGTTGTTGGGGATCACATACACATCCCGCAGATGCGCCGGATAGTCCTGGTTCAGTACGCTGTATACCAGGTTCCCGATTACTGCCTCCTCATTCCGGGCCGCCGCGATGACGGCAAACCGCATTTTAGGGGCCGCGTGGGGAAAACGTTTCCGGCGGCGCAGCGTGAACAGCGCGACCGCTCCGAAATATACGGTAAATATTTTCAGAAACAGTGAAAGCAGAAGAAAAATTGTATCCAGAGATTCCATATCGCATACCCCTTTTTCGTATTTTAACTTTCGTTTTGAACGCTTGCTTTGTGGTATGCGAGTATAGTAACAGAGATTTTTTAAGTTGATAGATATGGAGTTTTAAAATTTATTAAAGTTTGAGAGTTAAAATAATTGAGGAAATCGCACCAGTTCTCAAATGGGACACGGGTCAGAAATTAGAAAAGCACGGCGCCTGCAGTCCAGACGCCGTGCCCAAGCGGTTATAACAAATGGCTCTTCATTATTTGGGGTCATATCCGTGACAGTCTTTCGTCTCGTTTGCCGCTACGAGGTCAGTGCCGTAGCAGTAGTGCGTACAGTCCACTTCTTCAGCACTCCCGTTGGCTGTCCGTACATCATAACCGTGGCACTCCTTTTTCGTCCTTGTCACTGTCCATGTGGTCCCTTTTTTGCACTCAATGCATTGCCAAGTCTGAATCCCGCTGTCCTGAAATATAATATCCGTACCATAGTTATAGCGGCTGCACTTTAGTTCCTCTATGACGATCCAGACATTATTCCAATTTGTTCCACGATTAACGATACTGCCCCCGCAATCACACAGATCATAATGAGCAGCGATGCCGGAATCATCGCTGCCTGCCGACGCAGGTATGGTAAATACCAGCAGGGACGCGGCCATGACTAAAAAAAGCGCAATCAATTTTTTCATAATGTCTCACTTCCCTTTCTTGATAACAGATAAAGATCCAGCATTGTATAATACGCTCTATTTCTTCATGTAGTGGTTATAGCATGTCTTCTTTTATTTGTCAATACGTCATATTAAAAATTCGGAAATCAATTTTCTAAGAAAATATTCAATATCCACTGCTCGGGCATAAAAGATTCTTTTAAGAGGAATCAAGCAGACAGAAAAGGAAGGATACCGCTATGAAACTGCTTATCATGATCTGTGTCACCATAGCAGCATTTTTTCAGTACATTTTCTCCCCTTTTCTTCCGGAACGCCAGGAACGTACTGACTGGATGGAAAACGGTGTCTATAAGGGTTTTTTCTACGGTACCGACGCGCCGGAAAGAACAATGAAAAAACTGCTGGAAGCAGCGGAGGCCGGAGATCACAGCTATATTTACGAAACATTCTCACAGAGAATACAAAAGGCGTATTCTGACCAGTTGGAGGCAAATATTCCGGAATTACTGGAATTTTTGGACAGCCGGATCACAGATTGGGAGGCTGCTGACGAATCCCATTCGCGCAATAACGGAACTGTCAGCCGGGTCATGTCCTTTAATCTGTCTACAGAGGACATAACTTATACCTGTGAAGTTCACGATTATATGGTGGACGGAAAATCAGGCGGAATCGACGCGGGGTTCCATCATATCTTTATCTGGCCGGAAGATTTTGATAATAGAAACCTCAGACGCTGTCTGACGGATGCAGCGGTCCGCATCGTCTATCAAACCGATGAGACGGAAATAATGGAGCGTTTGACGGAGCTGTCAGAAGCTGAAAATATTGATGGACTTTATGAGCTGTTTTCTCAGGAAATTCAAGACAATACAGAGGAACTTCCGGAACAAATCGGGGAACTATTCGGCTTTTTGAACGATTCTGTGACACACTGGGAACCGTATGTGCAGACACAGACAGTTGAGACGCATCAATTTGGGACAGCGTCGGAAGAAGAACTGTTTTTTTATCTGTACACCGATGCTGGAGACTACCTGTGCATTTTCCGCAATGTGACATCGGATACCTGTCATCAAACCGCTTTCGGACTCAGCAGCATCTCGGTCTTTCCCGCACCGCCTGACGACTGGGAAGTATTATTGGACAATCCGTGGTATGGAGAAACCTGTGATAAAAGCAGTGAGGCAGCAGGTATTTTTCTTGCGTATATGGCCTAATCCATTCACCTTCTGCCAAGCCGCCGCATATCCTCTTAATATGTCCTGTAAAACGGACATGGCTTATTGAACATCTGACTTTATATTCAAATATCCGCAAATCGCAATATACCCGCTCCCCATCTTTATGAATAATGCTGGATGCCAATTGCAAAAAAAGTAATGACAGAAGTCCCAAAATGTGCTATGATGAAGAAGATACAAACAATCATCGAAGGGCGGTAGCTCATCTTGAGCAGCAACAAAAATTTTATCGAATCTCTGCTGTCTGAACCGGACAGCCCGCAGGCCGCCGGTTTCCAGCAGTTTATTGACGCCATGCCTGGCGGCTTCTTTATCTATCGTGCCGATAACGGCGAGATTCTCTACGCCAACCGCGCCCTCCAGCAGATTATGAACTGTCGTACAACGGAGGAATTTTGCGCGCATACCGGCAACACCTTCTCCGGCATCGTTCATCCGGATGACCTGAACGAAGTGGAACAAAGCATTCAGAAACAGATTGTGCAGAATCAGAATGGTCAGGACTATGTGGAGTACCGGGTACTTCCAAAAGGCGGCGGCGTCCGCTGGATCGAAGATTACGGGCATTATGTGAAGACCCCTGCCGGCGTTGGCATCTTCTATGTGTTTGTTGCAGATATAACCGAAAAACGCCGTCAGCAAATTGAAAAAATGAACAGTATGAATCAGGAGCATATGCGGCGTCTGGAAATGATTCAGGGCCTCAGCATCGACTATGACTCCCTGTTCTATAT
>CAMWQV010000326.1 GCA_947176425.1 uncultured Clostridia bacterium | reverse complement strand
GTTTGCAGCCGTCTGTCTTTGCAATGTCGACCACATTCAGAACGCCGGGAATCATGACCTCGCCCACCATTTTCCATTTCAGCAGCGCGGCGGTACGCTCCATCGGGATACGCACGCCGTCCAGAACGGACATGTCTTCTTCCTCACAGCAGGCGATCACAGCGCACTCTTTGCCCGCATAATCCTTGCCGCCAACTACCAGCGAGAACAGCTTGTCGATTACGCCCTTGATCTGCGCCGGAATCGAATACCAGTAGACCGGCATCGTAAAGACAACGGCATCAGCGTCCAGAATGGCAGTTGCGACAGTGTTTAAATCATCTTCAAAGGAACACGCCTTGCCGGTTTTATAGCAGCTCTCGCAGGCGTGACACCCGCCCACGTTCATTGCAGCGGCGTCAAACCGGGTGATCTGATGGCCTTTCGCCTCCGCCGCCTGAATAAACGCGTCCGTCATAGCAAAGCTGTTGCCGTTTTTGCGGGAGCTGCCGGTAATAACTGCGATTTTTTTGCTCATGGGTTCATTCCTCCATTTGATATGTTCATCAGGGTTGACTTTTTTCTTGTCTGGTATATAATTATAGCGGACATATGATAAAAAACAAGTACGCACTTCAAGGTGCGATACTTACCTGAAGGAGAGTGTAAAATGAGCGAACGCTGTATCGCGCAGGAATGCCTGCAAACTACCGGATTCAGTTATACGCTGTCTTTAATCAACGGAAAATATAAGATGATCATCTTGTATACGCTGATGGAGTTCGGTATCGTACGGTTTAATGAGATGAAAAGATATATCGGAGATATTTCCTATAAAACACTCAGCTCTGCCCTGAAAGAATTGGAGGCGGACCAGCTGGTTCACAGAAACGAATATCCGCAAATCCCGCCGAAGGTTGAATACAGCCTGACGGAACGCGGAAAATCTCTCATTCCCATTTTAGATGAAATGTGCGAGTGGGGAAACTGCAACAGGATATAGCGGCAGTCAATCTGTCCTGCTTTCCTCCCCTTAATGACCCCCTGTTTTACGCTGCATAGTGGCAGTTTTCCAGGAAATCCGCCAGAATTGTTTTTGCGTCTCCGTCAAATTTATCCTGGCAGGACAGTTCCGCACTGACCGCATAATTTTGATAGACCCCAAAAGCGGACGCGCCGTTTGAATAGGGGTTCGTCTCGGAAGAAAACGTGTATGTGATGACCGTGTACGTCTGGCCGTTATAGGTCTCTGCGGCAGTCGTTTCTATATTGTACTGTTCAAGGGCCATTTTCAGCCACTCCTCCGCGTTTTTCTCCGCATCCTCCGCTGACTTGGACCCGGCCAGCAGCAGATACAGCTGTGCGTCATAGAGGTCTGTGTCGTTTCCATCCTCATTGACATAAGGCTCCGCCTCACCGCTGGACCAGGTAGCGTAATACATCCCTTTGATCCCCAGCGTGTTTTTATTTTCCCGGCTGTCCAGTCCCGCCGGTGTGTCCGCACCCAAAATGCCGCCGACCGTTACCCAGCTGTCGTTCCACTGGGCTCCGTCCGCCGCCGTGGCCGGGACGTTCTGCCCGCACCCGGCTAGAGAAAGGCTTACAGCTCCGGCCAAAAACAATACTGCCAACTTTTTCATATTTCCGCTCCTTCTGTCATCTTTTTCCAACGCGCCGCGCATCCTTCAAATAATTCCCATTTCCAATACTCACTGGCCATTTGCAGCTCTCCTTTTTATTCTTTGGTTGTCCCGCCGGGGGCGTAGGTGACGGGCAGACAGATCAATGATGGTGGGTTTGGGCCTTCCTTATCCAGCAGCAGTTCCACACTGGTTTCCGCTATTTTCTGGACCGGCTGAATGATGGTGGAACAGTACAAGCTTTCTCCGCCAAACCTCCGTATGCCGTCATAGCCGATGATCTGGACATCCTCCGGGACCCGTTTGCCGATGTCCAGCAAAATATTCTGCACCCGCCACGCCAGCAGATCAGTTGAGCAGAAGACGCCGTCAATCTCCAGTTTCCCCGCCGTCATATAGGACAGGAACAGTTCCCGGAAAGGCAGTATATCCTCACCGTCATTCAGGCACAGGCTTTCATAAGGTACATTGCGGGTCCGGCAGACCATCGCGAAGCCGTCACCGCGCTTGTCCGTCTCGCTGTGGTTGACCTAACCGGTGCGCAGGAACGCCAGATGCCGGCAGCCCAATTCCAGCAGCTTCTCTGCCGCCATGCGTCCGCCATTGTAGTTGTCAGACGCCACGCAGGGGATGTCTGCGGCAAAGCTGCGGTCGATGCTGACGAAGGGCAGGTCGTTGTCGATCTGCAAAGGGTTGTAGGTCAGGCCGATGATCCCGTCTACTTTGTTCTGCCGCACCATGTTCACGCACATCTGCTCCATATCCGGGCGGGAGGCGGTGACGGACAGCAGCATCCTATGCTCCCTCTGCGCCAGCGCGGTGCAGAGATGATGCGCAAGGGACGCAAAAAAGGGATGATCCAACCCTGGCAGAATCACTGCCACTGAATAAGTCTTTCCGGCGCGCAGGCCGCGGGCGTATTGATTGACCTGATACCCCAATTTCTGTGCCGCCGCCTCTACTTTGATCCGATAGCTTTCCCCTACGGTTAATCCGTTAAAAACCTTCGATACAGTTCCCAAAGCCACGCCTGCCTCGCGTGCAACGTCCTTCATCGTCGGCGCGTTGGTCTTCATATTGTTCTCCCCTTTTTCTGAAACATTATATATAACACTTCAAAAAATCGAACAGTTTTTCACTGCTGTCCTATCATACCAGAAAAACGCAGGTCTTGTAAAGTGTTATTTCGCGAAAATCCTGTGAAACGCTACATTTTCGTCGCTATCTACAAAGCTTCGATACTTGCTTTATATAAATCGTTAAAAAACGTTATTTTTATCAAAAGCAGGCATTAAAACCAGCGGTAAGCTGTTCGTGGTTTGGAAATATATGCGCAGTTTGTATAACGATTCACTAATCAGGCAGAAAAATTACGGCAGTTCTTACAGGGAACTTTCTATGAATCGTTGCATCGGCATATAAATACTGCCATCTTTTACCTTTTGTTTCTTTCATTTTTTATTCCATTTCCTACTCTATTTTTTCACGCGCTCTCACAGCAGAAAAAGAGGCGGCCATGCGCTGTTCTTTTTTTATAAAAAACTATTGAAATTTTTGGAATAGTGTTATACAATCTACAGGAATAACTTTTCAGGAGGACCGATATATGATAAGCGAAGCCCTTCAAAAAGCCAGGGATTTTGAGGCACAGTATGCCCCTCACATCCCCGCCAGCGCACGGCCCGCTTTCCACGCTACCCCGACCATCGGCTGGATGAACGATCCCAACGGCTTTTCCATTTACAAAGGGGAATACCATCTGTTTTATCAGTACCATCCCTATTCCTGCGAGTGGGGTCCCATGCACTGGGGACACCTGAAAACCAAAGACTTTATCCTTTGGGAACGTCTGCCCGCGGCGCTGGCCCCGGATCAGGAGGAATATGACGGCAACGGCTGTTTCTCCGGCGGCGCGGTGGAACTGCCTGACGGACGGCAGATGCTGATGTATACCGGCGTGCGGCGGATGCGTACACAGGACGGCGTTTTGCAGGAGATTCAAACCCAATGTATTGCTGTGGGCGACGGCCTGAACTATGAGAAATACAGCGGTAATCCTGTGCTGGCGGCCGGGGACCTGCCCGAAGGCGGCAGCGCGCTGGATTTCCGTGACCCGAAACTCTGGCGGGATGAAGACGGTTCCTACCTGGCGGCGGTGGGCAACCGTACCGCAGATGACAGCGGCGCTGTTCTCCTTTTCCGCAGCCAGGACGGCCTGAACTGGATGATGGAGCGTGTGATCGACTCCTGCCGCAACCAGTACGGCAAAATGTGGGAATGTCCCGACTATTTCCCTCTGGACGGCAGGCAGGTTCTCCTTGTCAGCCCTCAGGAGATGACGCCCATCGGACTGGAATTCCATGTGGGCAACGGGACCGTCTGCCTCATTGGGGACGAAATAGACGGGCAGTTCGTCCGTCAGAACGTCCAGGCCATTGCCTACGGCATTGATTTTTA
>CAMWQV010000325.1 GCA_947176425.1 uncultured Clostridia bacterium | reverse complement strand
TCTTTTCTTTGTTGGATTTTTTGTTAACAGTTTGTTTACTCGTTCAATTACCGTGGAAAACAGACTTCAGCGGCTTGATTTTCACTCTGAATGATGGTACAATATTTCCAAGAACCGTCAGACCGACAATTTGGGGGGGTAAACAGTATGGATTATGAGTCCTATGTAAATAAAGAGAGAAACCAGCCGGCCGCAGAGCGGAATCCGCTGACGGGCTTGCTGTATATGCGCAGCTTTATGGAGGATGCGAGAAAATTCCTGGAGAACGTCCAGCCGGGGGATTACTGCATGATCGCACTGGATATGGAGCATTTCCGGATGATAAACAAGCTGTATGGCCGGGACGTGGGCGACGAGGTCCTGTGCTTTATCGCCGACCGCCTGCGGGCCCTGCGGGAAAGTCACGGCGGCGTCATCGGGCATTTCGGCGGCGACAACTTCTGCGTCATCATGCCGTTCCGGATGGACCTGATCCGCTTCCTGTGGAACGAAATCGCAGAGGGCGTGGAGAATTGGGGCGATCTGGCCCAGTTCCAGCCTGCGGTCGGCGTCTATCCTATCGACGATGAGGAAGTCGAGCCGGAGCAGATGTATGACCGCGCTACTATGGCGCTGTCCTGTGCCATCGGCAATTATACCAGCCATATCTGCCTCTATGATCCTTCTATGGAAAATTCTTTGGAGCAGGAATGGAAGCTGCTGGCGAAAGTCCGGACCGCGCTGGATGAGGACGAGTTTACGTTTTTCGCCCAGCCGCAGTGCGATATCACCACCGGCAAGATCGTGGGGGCCGAGTCTCTGGTGCGGTGGATCCATAACGGAAAAGTCGTGCCGCCGGGGAAATTTATCCCTGTGCTGGAGAAAAACGGAACCGTTACGCCGCTGGATCAAGTGGTGTGGGCGAAAGTCATTCAGTGGCTGCGCGATTGGATGGACCGGGGCTATCGTCCGGTGCCGATTTCCATCAATATCTCCCGGATCGATATTATGACGATGGACGTTCCGGCGTACCTGCTGGACCTGATTGCCGCCTATGAGGTCCCCGCCAAGTATATCAAGTGCGAAATCACGGAGAGCGCGTATGCCGAGGAGGGCGGCAAGGTCAACGAGACGGTGGACAGCCTGCGGGAAGCGGGGTTCCTGGTGATGATGGACGATTTCGGCAGCGGTTATTCTTCCCTGAACACCCTGCGGAGTATGCCCATCGACGTGCTGAAAATTGACATGAAGTTCCTGGAGATGAGCGCGGAGGAGGAGCAGAAGGGCATCGGCATTCTGGAATCCGTGGTCAACATGGCGCGCCTGCTGGGCATCCCCATTATCGTGGAGGGCGTGGAGACGCAGCAGCATGAAAACCTGCTGTTCAGCATGGGCTGCCGCTACGTGCAGGGCTACTATTACTATAAACCCATGCCCATCGAGCAGTTTGAGGCGTTGCTGTCCGACGAACGCCGCCTGGATTTCAACGGCCTGCAATGCAAACAGGTGGAGGCGCTGCATGTGCGGGAATTTCTGGACGGCAACCTGTTTACCGATACCATGCTGAATAATATTCTGGGAGCGGCGGCGTTCTATGAGATGTTCGAGAACGAGATTGAGATTACCCGCGTGAACGAGCAGTATTTCCAGCTGTCGGGCTTCAACACGTCCGACGAGTCCGCGCCCAACCACAAACTTTGGAACCATGTGCTGGAGGACGACCGGCATCTGCTGTTCTCGCTGTTTGAGAGCGCGTATGAGAACCGGCCCAGCAGCGCGGAAGGAAATATCCACTATATCCGCATGGACGGCAAAGTGCTGTGGGTATATATGAAAATCTTCTTCCTGCGGGAAAAAGACGGGCATAAAATGTTTTACAGTTCCTTGGTGGACATGACGGCAATGCGGGAGAAAAAAGAACAGAGCCTGCTGGCCCAGCAGCCCGTGACGGATCTGTCCGAGCAGGAACAGCAGCAGCTGGAACGGTATTATGGAAATATCCCCTGCGGCTTTGGCCTGTCGCGCATCAACCTGGACAGCGAAGGCAAGCCGGTGAGCTATGAGATTGTCTACGCCAACCGGGAGATGGAAAAAATTTGCGGCGGCGATATGCGCAAATTGCAGAACCTGCTTTTGAAGGCGTTCAAGGACAATAAAGCGGCGCTGATGGAAAAAGCGTTTCAGGCGGCGTTCCAGGGCGAGACGCTGGACCATTACGCATACAGTTCCATCTCCGGACACTATCTCCAGCTGACCCTGTACCAATATGAATATGGCTACGCCGCCTGCCTTATGCGGGACATCACCTATATGCAGATTCACGAGGACGCGCTGAGCAGCATGATGCTGTCTTACCGGGAAGTCTATTTTATCCATATGAAGGACAACTATCTGCGGATGATCTACCCGGATGACAACCAGATTATGGAGCGCGGCAGCTATGACGCCGTTATCAGCCGTCATTTCAGTTCGGGGAAAATCCTGAAATATGACGAGGAAAACGTCCGGCGGTTCCTGAGCCTGGACCACCTGCGGGAAGCGTTAAAAACCCAGGATTCCGTAGAATACCGCTACCGCCGCAGTGCCGGGGATATTCCGGACGAGTGGTGCCTGACCAGCGTGACCATCTGCGAACGGGAGGACGGCGTTCCGAAAACGGCGGTTATGACCATCCGCAGCATCGATGCGATTATGCGGGAAGAAGAAGAGGACCTGCAAATACGGATGGCGGAATCTCTGGCGAATATGTCGGACGGCTTCTTTATTTACCGCGCGCTGGGAGACGAACGCCTCCTGTACGCAAACCCCGGCGCCATGCAGATTTTCGGATGCAGGACGATGGACGAATTTATGGAACATATTGGCAATTCTTTCCAGGGCATCGTACATCCGGACGATCTGGACCGTGTAGAGTGGGATATTCAGATGCAGATACATGAGTCGGATACCAATATGGACTATGTACAGTACCGCATTATCCGCAAAGACGGAGAAATCCGCTGGGTAGACGATTACGGCCATCTGGAAAACTCCGAGTGGGGCGAGGAAAACCGGCTGTTCTATGTCTTTATCAAGGATATTACTGATAAAATCACCAAAGTTCAGAAGGACAAACTGATCAATGCCAGCCAGTTTTACCTGGACCAGCGCAGGAAGCTCCGGGAAGCTGAGTAATCCCCCATTATATAAAGAAAAGCGCGGTGCAGTTCCTTTCGGACGCGCCGCGCTTTTGCTTTAGGCTATTTATTTTATTCTACAGTAATCCCGTTTTCCGCGAACGCTTTCAGCAGCAAATCCATATCCCCGGGAATGGAAATCGGGTCTCCGCAGGCGTTGATCGCGTTGGCAACATCCTTGAGGCCGTTCCCTGTCACGACACTGACCACTGTCGCGTCCGCGGGAATTTTCCCCTGTTCACACAGTTTTTTCAGTCCCGCCGTGCCGGTCACGCCCGCCGGTTCGCCGAATACGCCGCAGGTACGGCCCAGCAGTTTCTGTGCAGCCATGATCTCCTCGTCCGTTACCTCCACTGTCAGGCCGTTGGATTCACGGATCGCCATAAGCGCTTTGTCCGCGTTCCGGGGCACGCCCACGGCAATGGAATCGGCTAACGTGTTTTCCTCCATAGGCGTCCAGTCCTCACCGGTCTCTATTGCACGGTTGATGGGATAGCAGCCCGCCGCCTGTGCGGAAATCAGACGGGGCAGGCGGTCGATAAAGCCGACAGCGTACAGGTCTTTCAGGCCCTTCCAGAGTCCCGCGATGGTACAGCCGTCCCCAACGGAAATCGCGATAAAATCAGGAACCTGCCAGTTAAGCTGCTCCATGATCTCCAAGCCTACCGTCTTCTTGCCCTCGGAGAGATAGGGATTGATTGCCGCATTGCGGTTGTACCAGCCCCAGCGGTCGATTGCCTGACGGCTCAGTTCAAACGTATCCTCATAGCTGCCCTGCACGGAGATGACCGTTGCGCCGAAGGTCATCAGCTGTGCAACTTTTCCTTTGGGAGCGCGGCTGGGAACAAAGATGTAGGTTTTCAGACCAGCGGCGGCGGCGTTTCCGGCCAGGCCGAGGCTGTGCGCCACGGCATCGCTCGCGC
>CAMWQV010000324.1 GCA_947176425.1 uncultured Clostridia bacterium | reverse complement strand
GGCGCGGTCCAGCACGAAGTCGCTCAACTGGGGGTCGCCGGTTGTACTGAGTACGTCGCTGGCTTCCTCCGCGGCCTGCCGGAGCATGGGGGGCAGCGCGTTGTAATCGCCCTCCGTCACCGCCCGGCGCATATCCTCCGCCGGCACCCGGCCCGCGTCCAGCAGCAGCCTGCCGCCGTCCAGCTTCATGGCACGGGCTTTGAGCAGCGCCTTCAGGTTATGGTAATCGTATTTGACCTTAAACACATCCACCACCGCTTTGTCCGGCACGAACCGGTACAGGTCCTGAAACAGTTTTTCCTGTTCCTGTGCCAGCGCCGCGCTCAGCTCCTTGTCGTTGACATGGGACATCTCGCCGTAGCCGATCTCTTGCAGGACCTTGGCGGCTTCCGCGGCGGACGGGGCCTCAATCATGCGCTCCATTCTGGCGGCAGTGAGCAGGTCCCGTTCCCGGCTGTGGAGGTAGGTGGAGATAAACAGATAGTCGGTATCCTTAATTTTCTTTGCCAAAAGCCATCCTCCTTTCTCACAACAATTCCTAATTGGACAGCTCAAGCAAACAGGATCGCGGCGATTTCGGCTGCCATATTGTCCCGCAGGACCCGCAGTTCCGTCTCAAACGCGCAGTTGACTTCCACGCTGCCGTCCCGCAGGGTCAGACCGCCCTCCATATCCCGTGTTTCCTCGGAGAGGGTCAGTTTTCCTTTGCGCCGGAGCAGCTCGTTGGCCTTTGCAACGACCTGTTCCCCTACGCGTTTCTGGTCCTTTGCGTTCAGCAGGATTTCCTCCCTGCCGCTCTTGGACGCACGCGCCGCCACTTTTGCCAGCAGCTCCGCATACTGGTCGTCCGGCAGGGACAGCAGTTTTTTCTGCGCTTTGGCGAAGGCTTCGTCAAGACACGCCTGCTTTGCAGCCAGGAACTGCTTTTTCGCCTCCATATGGGCCGCGCTTTCCAGACGTTCGGCGTGCCGTTTTGCGGCTTCTTTCCCGGCTTCCGCCGCGCTGGCGGCTTCGGCCTCCGCCTTGGCCTGGTAATCAGACAGGACGGCGGCGGCTTTCTCTTCCGCTTCTTTCAGCAGCTGGGAGGTTTCGGCTCTGCCGTCGCTTTCAATCCGGGCGGTAATTTTTTCAATCCCTTTCATAATGCAATCCCCCTTTAACGGGATCACAGCTGGAGCAGCATCAGCATGGACGCCAGCAGGGACAGAATGGCGTAGAACTCAACGATACCGCAGAGGATCAGGCCCTTGGACCAATCGTCGGGCTTTTTGGCGAGGATGTTGATAGACCCGGCGGCCACGCGGCCCTGGGCGATAGCGGAGAGCAGTCCGCCGAGAGCCATAGGCATACAGGCGGCGAAGTACTGGAGACCGGTCTGGACGGAGATATTGACTGTGTCAGCGCCGCTCATGAAGCCCAGCTGAATGAGGGCGAAGAACCAAACGACCATGCCGTACAGGCCCTGGGTACCGGGGAGCAGCTGCAGGACCATGACCTTACCGGACTTGCTGGGGTCTTCGCACAGAAGCCCAGTACCTGCTTCACCGGCGATGCCGGTGCCCTTCGCGGAACCGACGCAGCTCAGGCCGACAGCCAGTCCGGAGCCCAGCAGAGCGAGAGCCAGGCCGCCAAAAGATTCCAGAAAACTCATGATAAAATCCTCCTTATTTTTTTACGATGTCAACATATTGCGTATTGATATTCAAGGGACGGAAGGGCTTGCCGCCGTCCTCATAGAACCGTCCGAAGAACTCCAGGCACTGCAGGCGCATATCATGGACGAAGCAGCCCAGAAGGTTCAGGGCGAAGTTCAGGGCGTTGCCGACCGCGGCGATAATCACGAACAGAATCACGTTGCCGGTAATCGCGCCCAGCTGGTTAAACACCTGCGCCACCACCGCGCCTGCCAGCATCAGGGCCATCAGACGGGAGTAGGACATGATATCACTGAAATAACCGGTGATATTGTTATAAAGGGAGCCGAAAATGCCCATAATCTTTCCGACAATCCCCTCTTTGCCGTAACCCTGGGTAAGTACCAGCAGGACTAAAATCGCGATGACACAGGGTTTGACCATGCCTGTGACGGCAGCCACGCCCGCCAGGATAAACACGGCGAACCATGCGCCTTCATTGCAGAGGGCGGCCATTGTCTCGCCCCGTTTGATCTGTTTGTGCATACTGACAATCATGCCGGTAAAAATCTGCACCAGGCCGATTGCCAGGGAGCCGACCAGTACGCTCAGCGCGTCGTTCAGCGGATCAAACAGAGACGGAAGGCTGTAAATTTGGGGATCATTTCCGGTAATAATCCCCATCAGCTGGGGGATAAAATCTCCGAAAAACCCGCCGGTCAGCGCGCCCATGATAAACGTGCTGATCCCGCACAGGCCCAGCAGGGGAATCATATGGCGCATAGTGGGGCCATTGGGTTTTGCTTTTTTCATGATAATCCAGGACGCCAGCATCATTAAAATACCGTAGCCCATATCGGCCATCATGAAGCCATAGAAAAAGATAAAGAACGGGGCCATCAGGGGGTTGGGATCGACGGACCCGTAGGCGGGCAGGGAGTACATATCCGTAACCATGTTCAAGGTGCGGACCAGTTTGCCGCTGCGCAGCTCCACAGGCACTTCGGAATACTCGCTTTCCTCCGGTTCCGTCAGCTCGTAGGCGCAGTCGAATTTAGCCAGTTCGCTTTCCAGAGCGGGAATTTCCGGCACGGAGGCCCAGCCGTCCAGAAACACGATGGACCCGCCGGTCAGCAGGCGTTCTTTAGCCGACTCCGACGCGAGCACCTGATTTATACGGTCCAAGCCGGTCTTGAGTTCGTTTTTCACGCCGCCCATGGACTGCACGGCGCTGATCTGCGAATTGCGCTGGGACTCAATCTCTCTCAGTTCCTGATCCAGCGACCGGATATTATCGGAAACGGTACCGGACAGGTCTTTCAGCTGGGCGAACGCAAAGCCGAAGCCCCGCAGTGCGTCCAGCGCCTCCTGGCGGCAGTCTTTATGAACCAGAACTTCCAGATATTTCAGTTCCCGGTCCTCAGAGAGCAGCTTTACTTCCGCGCCGCCCGCGCTGTCCAGCGCGCCTTCCAGACTGTTGAGGTCCGCCGTGCCCGGGACAGTTCCCAGCAGGACATCCACGAATTTCGTTCCCTTATTCTCCAGGGGGATATCGCAGGCGGTCCAGGGCTGGAGTGCAAGCCGGTCGGCGCGGACTCTCGTTTCTCTGGCGTTGAGCTGGCCGATGGCCCGCGCATAGCCGTTGATTTTGGCGGCTTTATCCAGCGCGGCTTTCCGGGACGCTTCACTCAGCAGTTCCTGTTCGCCCATGGAAGCTCTCGGCGCAAACAAGCCCCCCTTTTGGGGAGCATACTGCTGCAAAACATCCAGTGCGTGCTGCAATTCAGTGAGGCTGCTCCTGGCCTCGGCCACGCCGGAATTTTCACGATGGAGGAGGGCGGCATAGCTTTCATCATTGAGGTACTCCTCCGGTTCCCGGACTTCCACACAGCCGGCATGCTGCATTCTGTCCAGCAGTGCGTCACGGTCCTTTTTCAGCGCGATGAGCCGGAGGCGCTTCATTTTGACAATGGCCACTAGCTGTCAACCACCCTTCCTAAGATCGCCTGCACTGCCTTGTCCATGCGGGCGTCCGCGTCAGCTTTGAGTTTTTTGCAATCTTTTTCAGCCTGCGCCAGGATTTCGTTCCGCCGGACAGCGGCCGCTTCCTCAGCTTGTTTCAAAGCCTCAGCGGAAGCCCCGGCAGATTTTTCACGCCCTTTTTGCAGCAGGGCGCGTCCTTCCCGTTCAGCGTCGGCGACCAGTTTTTGGGCTTGAGCTTTTGCGTCAGCCTTCGACTGTTCGATGCCGTCTTCTACTGCACGGATCTTCGTAATGGCTTCCAGTGACATCTCTTCTCACCCCTTTTCCACAGGTCTTAACAGGAAACCTATACCTGCTTTCTTCGGCAAATCTCCGGGAACCGCGCCTGTGCAGAGGCTTTTTCCCGGCAATTTCTGCCTGTCGACTGCAAGTTCATCTGCTAGTATATCACAATATTCAGCAT
>CAMWQV010000323.1 GCA_947176425.1 uncultured Clostridia bacterium | reverse complement strand
GTGTCAATCCACTTAGAGAAAAACATAAAGTTCTGAAACCCTTGCAGCACAGCAGTTTCAGAACCTGCAAAAATTTTCTTGGTAGTGTTTTCCGAAGCACAGGTAGCAGATCAACAATTTATGTCAATCAAAAAAATTATGCTTCTTTAATTTACAAGAACTTGCATCCCAAATGCTTTGGTAGCGCACTGTCTGTCACTTCACAAAAAATATTTGTTTACCTACATAATTTCTATAACATTTACCATAAACTTTAACAATTCCACAATATCCATCATCATAAACACTTTCTTCACGATTTGCTTTACATAACACAGATCCACCCTCCCAAAACTCTTTGTTGACAAACCGGTACAGAATAATTATAATATAATTATGATGAATTGAAATTTGAGTGGGACCCGAAAAAGAACGAGATCAATCAACGAAAACATCAAATTTCTTTTGAAGAGGCCCAGACGGTGTTTTATGACGAGGAGGCATTGGTGATAGATGACCCGGAACACTCAATGGAGGAGGAACGTTTCATTATCTTAGGGCTGAGTAAGAAAGCGAATCTGCTTGTGGTCTGCCATTGCTGCCGGGCATCTGACACCGTTATCCGGCTCATCTCTGCACGGAAAGCTACCCGCACAGAGACAAAACAGTATTTTTATTAGGAGGCTTCGCTTATGAAAGACGAGTATGATTTTTCCCAGGCGCGGAAAAACCCATATGCCAAGAAGCTCAAAAAACAAATTACCATCAATATCGACAACGACACCATCCTGTTTTTTAAGAATATGGCTGCTTCCTCCGGTATCCCCTATCAGACGCTGATTAACCTCTACCTCGCTGACTGCGCTACCAATAACCGGCAGCTGAATATGACCTGGAACTGAAAAACAACCCCTGAGGGCCGAAGCTCTTGGGGGTTGTTTCATTACCCAGCAGTACATCATACTTCCGCATAGGGGAACCCCCAGGGGCCGTAGCCCCCGGGGGTACTCGTTTCGCTTGCTTCAGAGAAAACTGATATAATTAGGTAGAAGGACCAGTCGTAAGATAAAGTGTGAGTGTATAAGTTCCATCCTTTTCACTCACGATATTGGGGTTAGCCCACTCTGTAATCTTTTTTGTATCTGAAATAGATGTACCCGAGTAGACATAGACATCTTTAACACCGTCCAGCGCATAGTTAGACTCAGCATTGATGTTAGAAATCTCAACAATGTATTCAGTGTTGGCTACGAGTGGAGAGACTTCCCTACCTGTGACATCTTGCACCACAACTTCAGGATACTTCGCTGCAACTGCGGTCGTACCATTTTTATAGCAGGCAACGTCATTATATCCAACAGAAGCTTTCCCAGTTGACTCCTCTATCTCGACATCCTTAAACGCCTGTACTTCGGGAGTTCCACTCGCCGCGAAGTTCTTGATACCAACAAACAGCTTGGAAACGGATGTAACCTCACTAAACGTGACTTTTTCAACATCGCTCGGAAGAGTATAGTTCCACTTATCACCGGTTGTGTTGTCAGAAACCCGTGTCGCGTTACCGCTATCCAAAGCAACGTTGAGGAATTTGTCACTACCTGTCTTCAAAGTCAGCTCGGCACCACTTACGATATAGAAGTTCTTTTCGTTAGTTGTCTTGATCGGCTCGGACTTTTCAACGCCCGTTACTGTAACCGCAACAGGATTACTTGTCGAGGGGATCGAACTAATGCTATCTGTGAAGACTACCTCAACAAAATCATACAGTTTGATTTCGTGAGAATCAGGATCTTCATACTGAGTAAGAACATCCATGCTGATACCTTTTTTATCGCCAGCAGTGATAATATTTGTCTGGGCATCCTCACTAGCAGCCTTTACCACCCAGTATTTTTCTTTTGTGGTGCCTTCCGCAGGCTGAACAGCCAGCAGTTTGTCACCGAATTCCAGGCCCAGGTCGTTCAGAGGAACTTTCTTCAGAGTATATCCATCTTCTTCATACAGAGACCAGCTGCCAATTTCTTCACCGTTGACAAAGATGGTGTATTCGTTTTCAGGCGCGTTAAATTTAACGTATGCCTCGCCTTTCAGCTCCGCAGGAAGGGCGGGGGCGTTAAAGATAAACTCATCCGTGCCATCGTACGTCTCAGAAGTGAGAGGCCCAATATCATCGAAGGTCTTCTTAATCCTTGCGTTTGTCGTTGCGTCCTCAAAAGATACGGCATAAGTGGTGCCTCTCTCAAGGTCCTTCATGAAAACTTTGACAGGAGTTCCGACAGGTACAGTCACATTTGTCGAAGTTCCTTTCTTTGTCCAATTGTTGCCATCATGGACGCTCAATCCGGAGAGGTCAGAAGCAGAGAAAGTAAGTTTCACCGCATCCACGAATTCTGTATCTTTTTCCACAGATATCGGTGATTTGCCGTCAGTTACTTTGATACCCTTCGCCTTGACATCAATTGTGTCGACTTTCTCAAGAATAAGACCATCTTGACCATCGCAGAATCCCCCAACAGGCTCGCTACTGTCGCTCGCAACATAGGCAATAGGCTTGCTATTGTAAGTAATCTTAAACAGCTTGTCGGTATTCTTCACACCACTAAGCTTAACGACCTTCTCATAGCCGTCCTCGCCGACAATAAGGGCATTTCCCTTCTCAATATCGACTTTCTTCACCGACTTCACGCCTTCAGCTTCAGCAAGGGCCTGCTGGACCTGCTCAGCATTCAGTTGTGCATACTGGGAACCATAGCCGTAGAAGTTATACGTATTATCGTTCTCAAAATTGTCACTCTGAACAGCCCTGTAGGGCAGGGGCTCATCTTCAGGCACGGGAGGATTAACAGTAGTATCGTCTTCCCAAGTGAAGATTACACGAGCGTTAGCGTTAAGAGCGCCTTTTCCGTTGTTCGCAGTTCTATCAAGAAGCGTGGAGTCCAGCGCACTAATATGAATCTCCCAGAGGTTGAACTTCGGATCATCAGACTCAAAGTGTTGACTAATTCTTATCGTATCTTCTTCAAAGGTCAGTCGTCCACTTTCCTTCTTCGGACTTTGGTAACCTACTCCGGTGAGTTTCTTACCTTTTTCAACATAGACCTGGAGCCAGCCGCTGATTGTGCTTACCTCATCTTCACCAGCGCGTGCGCGGCGATCCTCTACAAAACCGCCCTGATCACCATTTTCATGACCTCCATTTCCAGGAGTAGGAGCAACATCGCCATAATAGACAGTCAGGGAGATGGGGGAAGTAACGCTGCTGTCAACCAGACCAGCAATCGTGATGGACCAGCCATCTTCTGTAGCAGTTGCGAGAGTGGTTCCATAAGTCAGTCCAGCAACGGGAAGTGCTTCGGTGCCACTGCCCGCCGTATCGTCAGGCTGCAGCTGATCATTCGTCAGAGTGATCTTGCCAGTCCCGTCATAAGTCACATCCATCGCGTTTTTGCCAATCCAGCTGACCACAGTGCCGTCCATAGCGCACTGGAAGTTAGCGGTGACAGTGCCGCCTTCGCTGCCCTGATGAGCAGCCTTAACGGTAACAGTAACCCTAATACTAGTAGTCACACCAGTGAGAGTGATTACGTTATCCGCAACAGCGGTGCTGACGTCAACTGCAACCTCATCGCTGCGGACTACGCTCTCAACAACATAACCAGTCATACCTTCAAGGGTAATCGTAGCTTTGCCCTCTGCGTCAACAGCAGAAGCAGTGGCAGTGATAGTGGTGTCTTCAGCAGCGCCATTAACTTCCACAGTCACAACAGGATCAGTACCGGGATTCTCAACCCCTGCGGTAGCAGTCACCACCACAGGACCAGTAATGGCCGCAGTAAAGGTGATCTTGCCTGTTGCCTGGTCATAGGTGTATGTCTCAACAGCAACACCGTTGACAGTGACAGAAGTAAGTTCTGCGGGCCGAGTATAGCCAGTGTCAGCGTTCAGTGTCAGTTCAACTGCTGCAGCCTCAGTTGTCTTGTTCAGAGTTGCAGGAGTTACGGACAGATTGGCAGAGGTGCTGACATCAACTGTCGTAGGATCTTCGGCTTTTGCGGTAGCAGTAATCGCATAGGAATTGCTGGTACCGAGAGTAATTGTTACGAT
>CAMWQV010000322.1 GCA_947176425.1 uncultured Clostridia bacterium | reverse complement strand
TCCCGGATGCCGGGAAAGATTTTCTGCTGCTGAAAAAGGACATGACCATCTGCCAAAGCAGGACGGAATAGCAAAATCGTGAGAATGAATGCGACTTCCAAAAATAATAGATAACATAAGGGGAGGCACCCCTGGTCCCCTGCGGGCATAAGATAATGCGGGCAGGATATGGTGTATAAATTCCGTACTGCGTGGGAGAATGATAGTGGCTCGCTGCTGCGGGCACTTCTTCCGGCGGAGTGTGAACTGAGTGGATACAAGCGTAAAACGCGGGGACATCTATTATGCCGACCTGAGCCCGGTAGTGGGCAGCGAACAGGGGGGCGTGCGGCCTGTGCTGATCGTGCAGAACGACACAGGGAACCGGTACAGCCCCACCGTGATTGCAGCCGCGATCACGTCGCAGACAGGTAAGGCGAAGCTGCCGACACATATCGAACTGGCGGCGCAAAAGTACGGCCTGACCCGGGATTCCGTCGTGCTGTTGGAGCAAATCCGGACGCTGGATAAACGGCGTCTGAGAGAAAAAATGGGCAGGGTCGACAGAGACCTTATGGACAGAGTTGACGCGGCAATCGCGGTCAGCTTCGGCCTGCACAACGAACGGCTGGTTTGAACACCCGGGCGTACAAATTCGGACGCTGCGGCGGTCCCTATGCCGCGGCGTCCCAGGCTTCTGCCTGTTCTCCGAAAATTTATCGCCGTTGGTCGAAAATATTGTTTGCATTTTAACAATATTTCTGGTAGGATAGAGAAGGAATCATTCAGTATTGGAGGCTTTCTTCCTATGAAAAAATTGACTGTCAGCAAAGCAGAGCCTTGTAAGGCCTGCCTGTCCTGCGTGCGCGCTTGCTCCGAGGCGTTCTATAAAACGTTCGACCCCGATCTGAGCTGCATCCGGATCACCGCCAAACCCGACGGCGAGCCGAAAGTCAACAGCTGCATCATGTGCGGTAAGTGCGCCAGGACCTGTCCCGAAGGCGCAATCTCGCAGAACGCAAAGGGCGTGTACATGATTGATAAGAAAAAGTGCGTCGGGTGCGGCAAGTGCGTCGAAGCCTGTCCCATGCACGTCATGGTCATGGCCCCGGAAGCCGCGACGCCCAGCAAGTGTATTGCCTGCGGCATCTGCGCGAAAGCCTGTCCTATGGGGATTTTGGCTGTGGAGGAAAAATAATACATAGCCAGACTGCCGCGGAGACGGGAATTGCTATCCGTCTCCGCGCTGTTTTTCTTGCATTGGGGCGAATTTGTGTTATACTTGTTGAAAAATCTGTGGGGGTATTTGCGATGGAAAAACTCGCCGCCGGAATTTTGGCCCATGTGGACGCCGGGAAAACGACCCTTTCTGAAGCCATGCTTTTTACCGCCGGATCGATCCGGAAACTGGGGAGAGTGGACCATAAAGACGCGTTTCTGGATACCGATTCTTTAGAGCGGGAACGGGGAATCACAATTTTTTCAAAACAGGCCGTTCTGCGGCTGGAAGAAGTGGAGATTACTTTGCTGGACACGCCGGGCCATGTGGATTTCTCCGCCGAGATGGAACGGACTTTGCAGGCGCTGGACTGCGCGGTGCTGGTCGTCAGCGGGACCGACGGCGTGCAGGCACATACCCGGACGCTCTGGCGGCTGCTGGAGCGGCATCATGTTCCTGTGTTCCTCTTTGTCAACAAGATGGACCTTGCGGGCGCGGACCGTGAAAAACTGCTGGCGGAACTGCAAAGCCAGCTGAGTGAGGGCTGTGTTGATTTCGGCAGGCGTGACGGGATGATCTGGGAAGACCTCGCCCTGCTGCGGGAGGAGACGCTCAACGAGTTTTTGGAAACAGGAAGCGTTGCGGACGAAACGGTTGCAGAAATGGCGGCGTCCAGAACCGTTTTCCCCTGCTGGTTCGGGTCCGCGCTGAAACTGGAGGGCGTGGAGGAGTTTTTGCGGGGTCTGGAACGGTTCCGGCTGAGACGCGCATATCCGAAAGAGTTCGGCGCAAGAGTATTCAAAATCGGCAGGGACCCGCAGGGCACCCGGCTGACGTATATGAAAATTACCGGCGGCAGCCTGAAAGTCAAAGACCAGCTGGACACGGGCGGCGGAGAAACCGAAAAAGCGGAGCAGATACGGATATATTCCGGGACAAAATTCCAGGCCGTGCAGGAGGCCGGAGCCGGAACCGTATGTGCCGTGACGGGCTTGAGCAGGACGGTATGCGGACAGGGACTGGGCAGTGAGGAGCAGGGCGGTTCTCCCGCGCTGGAACCGGTGCTGAATTACCGGCTTCTCGTGCAGGAGGACCCCCATGTTGTTTTACAGAAACTGCGTGTACTGGCCGAGGAGGACCCGCAATTGCATATCTTTTGGAATGAACGGTTACAGGAGATTCGATTGCAGCTGATGGGACAGGTGCAGATGGAGATTTTACAGGAGGTCATTGAACAGCGCTTTGGTCTCAAAGTCGGTTTTGCGCCCGGCGGAATCGTGTACAAAGAAACCATTGCCGCGCCGGCCGAAGGCGTTGGACACTATGAACCGCTGCGGCATTATGCGGAAGTCCATTTGCTGCTGGAACCGGGGAAGCCCGGCAGCGGTTTGAGATTCGCTTCCGCGTGCAGTGAAGACCAGCTCGACCGGAATTGGCAGAGGCTGATTTTGACCCATCTGGCGGAAAAACAGCATTTAGGCGTTTTGACCGGGTCGCCGGTGACGGATATGAAAATCACGCTGACCGCGGGCCGCGCGCATCTGAAACATACGGAGGGCGGAGATTTCCGTCAGGCTACTTACCGCGCTGTCAGACAGGGGCTGATGACGGCAGAAAGCGTTTTGCTGGAGCCGTGGTATGATTTCCGCCTGACGCTTCCAAGCGTCAACGCGGGCCGCGCTATGACCGATATCCAGCAAATGGGCGGCAGATTGGAACCGCCTCTCATTGACGCCGATACCGCGCTGCTGACCGGATGCGTGCCGGTGTCTGAAATGGAAGGATACAGTCAGACTGTCACCGCCTACACCAGAGGACAGGGCAGGTTGAGCTGTACCGTAAAAGGGTACGAGCCGTGCCACAACGCCGGGGAAGTCATAGAAGCGTGCGGATATGAACCGGAACATGATCTGGATAATTCGCCGGATTCGGTTTTCTGTGCCCACGGCGCCGGGTTTACGGTGAAATGGAATCAGGTGCCTGATATGGCCCATATAGACAGCGGAATCTCGCTGGACGTGCCGATAACCGATTTGCCGCCCCCTGAACCATCTGTTCGGAGAACCGCATATCCGTCCTCCAGAGAGGAGGAACAGGAACTGCAGGCAATCTTTGAACGGACCTATGGGCAGATTAAACGCAGGGAAATTCAGCCGGCGCCCAAAAAGCCGCCGTCCACACAGGTCAGGACCGTGCCGCCCAGACCCCCAGGGCCGGAATATCTGCTGGTAGACGGATACAATATTATTTTCGCGTGGGACGAGCTGAAATCCGCCGCACAGGACAGCCTTGAACGTGCCCGGTATATGCTGATGGACCTGCTGTGCAATTTTCAGGGGTTCCGAAAATGTGAGATCATCCTTGTTTTTGACGCGTACAAGGTCAAAGGGAATCCCGGCTCTGTTGAACATTACCGCAATATCCATGTCGTGTACACCAAAGAAGCCGAAACCGCTGACGCGTATATAGAACGCGCTACCTATGAAATCGCAAAAGATCACCGCGTCCGTGTGGCTACCTCCGACAACCTGGAGCAGCTGATTATTTTAGGCCACGGCGCGGTGCGTATCTCTGCGCGGGAGTTTCTGGCTGAGGTCGAGGCCGTGGAGGGAAGAATTGCGCAGATTATCGAAACCAACAATCTCCGCAACCGCGCTTTCCGGCAGCTGCGGCACCAGATCAAAAAAGACAAGTGACGGCTTTCTTCTGTTCCGTCACTTGTCTTTTTTACGTGCGCTCAACAGCATCGACGCCCCGCTGTAAAGCAAAAAAATGCCGAACGGTTTCCGCAGCAGGGAGACGTCTACCATGACCGCAATCACCGCCCCCAATAAAGACGCGATTGTTCCGGGAATCGCCGCCTGCCGCCAGACCTCTTTGTCTAATAAA
>CAMWQV010000321.1 GCA_947176425.1 uncultured Clostridia bacterium | reverse complement strand
CCGCCGCCGGCATGGGCCTCGATGACCCCGTCGCCGCTGACGATGCCGACAGCAACCCGGAGCTGCTGGACGAGCAGGAGCTTGCATACTGGGAAACTGTTTTCCAGTGCGCATGAAACCAAAAACGGCAAAATGAGAGGATGGACGGAGCAATGCGCCCCGTCCGTCTTTTTTGTCAATTTTTATAAATTTACCGGCATCTGCATAGAATGGTTTAACCACAAAAGCAGGGATTAACAAAAATCAATCGAAAAACAAAAGGAGAATGACTATGAAATGCAAATTTTGCGGCAGTGAAGAATTTGTTGCACATCAGGTTGTCCATATGGATGTGCTTGTGGACGGAGACGGGAATTTCATTGACAATCTTTCCGGTGGAGCAGCAAACATCTATGCTTCCGAAAAGCCCTTCGGCCCCTTCACCTGCAGCCGGTGCGGCGCTGAATATGACGAGGCAAATGGAGAATGGGAGGTCACAGAGGCACCAATAGAGAGCTGCATAGGCCCCGACAAAACCTGTCTGGCGTCTGAAGGCAAGATCATGTTTCGCAAAACAGCTGATACCAATGAACCCGGTCGGTTTCAGCGCTGGGAATCCGAAGAGTATCAGGTCTGCATTAATTTTTACAGCAACGGATCAGTATCCCTCTCTATTTTTAAGCAGATGTCCGCATCCAGATATCTTCCAAATCTGACGGTAAGTATCACCGACGGCAATAAGTCTATGCCATACGGCGTGTCCGTACATACGAGTTACCAGTCCGGCAGGATGTTCGTTCCGGAAGAAGCTCGCAAGATCAGCCAAGCTCTGGCTAAAGCTGCGGATTACGCAAAGGCTATCAAAGAACTCTTCATTCAGCCTATCCGGGATGGAACATTTGAAGGCGGCGGTTGGCAGCCGCAGGAAAACAGCAATAACAATTGAAACAGCACCGACAAGGCAAGCAGGGATCGGTTCATTGAGAACCAAATCCCTGCTTTTCTCTGCAAACTTACCAACCTCTTTGAAGCTACGGCTTATGACTAATGAAGGACTGTGCTGCCTTCCCTGCCCTTCTTTTCATCGGCGCCCCCAAAACTCCGCTGGGAAAGTGCGGATGTTTCGGACGATGAAATGGATGTCTCTAAGGACTATGAGTTTTCAGGTGAAACAGCTTTAGAGTCTGTTACAAGGGATTTGGGATTGTATCCCTAAGTTCCGCCTGTTTAGCCGGATTCCAGTCATCTGGGCAGCCAATGCAGTAGCCGCCCATCTTCCGCATCTCACGGAACCGGTGAAACTCGCATCGGATATCAATATGGTCCTTTTGTACATCAAGAAATAGCTTTTCGATCATATATACAGGATAAATATTTGTGATTTTCTGAATGCAGGCATTTTGCTCTGCCTCAGACAGCGGACCATTTAGAACAATTATTTGCATATTAGAATCCTCTCCTTCAAGCAAGTAGTATAGCAAACGACAATGGCAATCACAAGAGCAAAACCATCTCATTTTGCGATGCCATTTGAATCGAAATTTGGAGGTTTGAAAAAAATAATTTATATTTTACGGTCAGATTGCATAGTACAATTCAGACCAATTTTTAAGGCTCAAAAATAAGAAAGCTAAAGAAAAACAGGAGGAACAAAAATGTACACACTGGTCGATCTGGTTGAGAACACTGCCAAAAAATTTGACACGCAGGAACGGCTGCTCTCCTTCTGGAGATGGGAAATTGTAGGCAGGACGCGTTTTCCTGAATTCATCGGAGAGGTCATGTTTGACGAGCTGAATATTACGGGCAAAGATAAGCACTATATCTCCCTCCCGTTCTCGTATGCCTCTGATTTTCGTCTGGGACGCTATCAGGTACTCGATGAATATGGACGCTCCTGCGATATCCGTACATGGACTTCTGCGATTCAGTCCGTCCTCGCCGAAACATATCCCAGCTGGCGTCGGAATCCCTCTAAGAAGACTAAATCTCAACCCAGATTTCGCATTGATCCGGTCAGCTGCGGATACAAACGTCATCATGCAAGCCACAAGCTGAATACTTACACAAAGCAGAAACTGAAGGATATCCGCAACAAATTTGAGCTGGATACCGAAGATGATCTGTATGGGCTCACCCCTATTCGCGACCATTCTAAGCCTCGGATTCCCGATCAGAACTTCCGCGGATGGAAAATATCTGACAACAAATGCTGGAAAACGCGGTCAAAAAGACGCGCCCAGTGGGAACGCCATATGCGGCAGGCACCGGAAACTCGCGGTCCCTCCAGAGATGAAGAATATGACCTGGTAATGTCTGAAACCTGCTGCGAAATGGCAGATGAACGCGAAGAACTGCTGCGGCAAAAAGAAGAAATCGAGCAGGAACTGCTGGAATATGCAGATATGTACGATGACGTTTATGATTATTATCGCCCTCGAAGAATAATAGAATAACGTTGTCCTGAATGATGAAAAACTATAAGTAAGCGAACTTAAAAACCGGAATCTCCTAACGAAGAAATTTAAGGGATTCCATACTATGCAAGCTCCACATTTCAAGTTCGCCTACTATATATACCAAAGAGAAGGTTCACCCAGCAATGGGTGGACTTTCTTTTTTGCACAGCGGGGTTTCTCTCCTACTGTTTATAGAAACAGTATAGCTTAGGGGAAAGAACTTTTTCCGTTTATGGTTGAGGTGATGGGATTTTTATATTTATATCGGAAAACGATATATCAGACAATTATGAATTACCCCAACCAACATCTGGGGCCTTCAGGCTCATCCTTATGGATAGGCTTCCAATACACAAAACGAAGAAGGAGTAAGGAATTGAGTGCATTTACGAATCATTTGTTTCTGTTTTTTTAGAATCAGCGACAAAACCGGAACTGTCTTACCCAGAAGAAATTACTTCTGCACTGCAAATGGAGAACCATACTACGAGGAAAGAGCTGCTTTCTGAGACAGAGTAGGAGATGCTCTTTCCTGCCGGTCTGTTCAAGGTTCCGCTTAACATTGAGAACATCCGCGACAGAATCTCTGCCTGCCAGTTTGCTGTATCTTGGAACTGCGCATTTTATCGTATGGGCTAAGACACAGAAGCACAGCACAACGGGGTAGCACGAGCCTCAAAAAACGCATGGGGTGCTGGAGGGGGAGCCGCCCGCCCCTATTGCCTGCCCGATCCTACGAGGCATCCAATCAGGTTTTACGGGGGAGGGTCTGCTTCGAGAAAAAAGCACAGGGGCAGGCGGGCGGCTCCCCCAGCCCCTTTTCTTTTTAAGGATAACCATTATTAGGGGGCCCACGGAACATTTTGTCACAAACGGACGCAGCCGTGCTGCTGGCAAAGGCACGAGGGACAACAGTGCAAAAACGTCCTGCTGAACACACAAGCTTTTCCACGGCGGGCTGAACACTCTCTCTGTTGGTCAAAGCGGAGGCTTCCACAGGTGTCTCCTTGCCGGATGTCTCAGTCCCTGCAGTATTGACCGTTTCGGACTTAGAGGCAGCAACAGCTGCGCTGATACTGTTATCAACAACATCAGCAGGCATCTCCTGATTAACTGGATTTGTTTGGGCAGCCTCCGGCGCACCCCCAGCAATTTCACCGGCGGTGTTTTTGAGCGCACGATATACTGTCCGGTTAGAACAGCCGACATTTTTACTAATCTGCTTTACGGACTTCCCTTTTTCATTAAGTTTTTGAATTTTTTTTGCGTTTCGATCCGCACGGCTGATACCGTTTTCGCGAAGAACTGTCCCGACAACTTTTCTGCTGAGGCCCATTTCGTCCGCAACTTCCTGCTGCGTTTTGTCAGTTGTTATGTACAGATGGATGATTTTTTTGTTCCGTTCTTTCGTCTCTTTTTCTTTGCTTTTTGTGTCTTCTTTGGGTTCGGTACAATACTTCAATCCAACTTTTTCCGCTTCTTCCTTGCTGATATCCAGCAATCTAATGAGGGCGAACGTACTGTATTTATAATCTTTGTGAATGGCAGACGACAGAGTGCTTTTGAGTTCTTGTTCTGACATAGGCTTTTTGAATCCGTCATTAAACGAATGCAGCCGTTCCAGGGCCGCTTCTTCTGTGAGATCAGCGGCGCGGTACAGGC
>CAMWQV010000320.1 GCA_947176425.1 uncultured Clostridia bacterium | reverse complement strand
CCATACATCCATTCTTTAGGGCTATCCTTTTTTGTGAACTTTCAACTCTCAAGTATCATAGAATTTTTCCCATATTTCGATTTCCCCGCTTTTTTCTGCGTCTTTTCGTGTCCATCGCGATATGTAGTCGTTGATATCCCAGCTCTCGTATAGTTTCTTATAGGCCCGCTTGTTTTGCAGCAATATCGTTTGCGTCCGGCGCACTTTTCTATTCGCGCATCTTTTCCCATACGGTCCTGAACCTGCTCCCTTTATAATTGGCGTTTTTTTGTAGCTTCGACTCATAATTGATTCCCTTATAAATTTAATTTCTCCTGCTGGGGCAAAGAGACAAAAATAAAGATAGCTTTATTCCCGTTTCTATGATATACTGTCATCAGAATCCAAAATCAACTTGCCGGGGATTTTGCTAAGAGAGGGATACTTGATATGAATATCGTAATAAGAGAGATTGAAAGTAAAGATTATGTATCCATAGCGGCAATCTGGCGTGATGTGCTTGGCGTTTCGGCGGCAACCGATGAAAACGTCATAAAAACATATGAAAAGATGAAAAACGACAGCCGTTACTGCACATTTGCTGCCGAAGTGAATGGCGATGTTGTCGGTTTTGTAACAGCAGCTGAAACTTTAGCCATTGGCCATCCTAATGGATATATTAAAATGAATGGACTTGCTGTTTTGCCTGCGTTTCAGCACTGCGGCATTGGCAGAATGCTGATGGAGCGTGTGGAAAAACTGGCACATGAGCGCAGTGCTTCTGCTATTGGACTTGCGTCAGGGTTTCAGCGGACAGGTGCGCACGAGTTTTATGAACATTTGGGATATAAAAAAACGTCCTTTTGGTTCCGTAAGAATATAGAATAATGTAGAAAGGGGAAGGAAGCGAAATGTCCCGTCTTTACGACCGCGCAGACATTTATGACCTGTTTGAAACAGACGACCGCTTCGACGCCTACAAACAGCACTGGGAGTATATTTTGCGGGATACCGGTATACATTCTCTGCTGGATGTAAGCATCGGTTCAGGCTGCGTTACCCTGTCTTTAGCGGAATTGGGTGTGGAATTGTCAGGCTCTGACCTGAGCCGTTCCATGCTGGACAACTGCCGCAAAAAAGCGCAGAACAAAGGATACTCCGTCGATCTCCGGCACAGCGATTTCCGGGATTTGTCCTGCTGGCAGGGTAAAAAATTCGACTGTGTAGCCAGCACCGGCAATTCCCTGGCCTACGTGACCAACAGCGAAGTGCGGGATACGCTGGCAAAAATGGACTCCCTGGCGGCGGATGGCGGTTATCTCTACTTTGATACCCGCAACTGGGACCGTATCTTGCAAACCCACCAGCGCTTTTACTTCTACCATCCCTTTTTCTCCGGCGAGACGCGTGTGAATATGTTCCAAGTTTGGGATTATCCCGCCGACGGGTCCATTATCTTTAACATCGTGTACACTTTTGAACAAAATAATAAAATATTTCAGAAGGAAATTTTCGAGGAACACTACCATCCCATTCCCCGGCAGCTGCTGGTGGACCAGCTGAACGCGTTGGGATATCGGGAATGCAAACAGTTCTGTTTTCCGGCCTTTTTGAATCAAAATGCAGATGATGCTGAGTGGTACTGCATCTTGGCAAAGAAATAGAGAAAAATACCCTGACAGTTTGTGCAGCTGTCAGGGCTTCATTATAGACGCTTAGCCGTCTTCCAGCATGCATGATTTTATTACTTATCAAAATAATTAAATCTCATGACATCCCAACTCATTTGGAGGCGTTGTTTGATCTCAGCGTTTCTCTGACTGATCTGTTCAGTGATCTCGGCATTGCCCAAACTGTTCCAATAGGTAATTCCATCGAACCAGGAATAATCACCAAAAATTACATACCCGCCATTCTCGGAAAAAGCGTCATTTCCGACATAATACCGCCCGTCGGTGTCCAGACCGAACAGGTTGACCAATGTTGGGAGGACGTCGATATGGGAGGTCACTTTCTCGATCTTCTGGGGCTGTGTATGCTTTTCGCAGATAAAAAACGGGGTGCGTGTGATCAAATTTTTATCCCAAACGTCTTTCTGCGCCATAACGATCTCATCAGACAGGGTATAATAATTATAATGGTCGCCATAAAAGACCAGAACAGTATTTTCGAGCAGGCCGTCTTTATCGAGGCGCTCATAGATTTGACCAATCATTTGATCTGTCTCATAGGCGTGTGCAAAGGCATGGATCAGCATTTCATCGGTATCTTTGGGGAGGCGTTGGGCGGCAAAATTATAATATTTTTCAGAAACCGCGCTGTCCACATAGGGGCCGTGGGCAGAATAGGTGATAATAAAGCTGAGGAACGGCTTTTCGGCGGTCATGGTGTCATAAGCTTTTAATAATTGGGTATCAAAATCCAAGTCCTTGCTTTTAATGCCCATTTCCTGACCGCTGTAATAATGGCTGTACCCCCAATTTTCATGGATTTCAGCCCGATTATAGATATCGCCGGAAGAACGGTGGAAGGAGTTCGCGGTGTAGCCTTCCTGTACCAGCAGTTTGGCCAGGGTTTCGGGATATGTATTGTGGCTGTACATGGAAGACGTGCTGCCTGTGAACGGGGAGACGAACCCGGTATTAACAATCATCTCGGTATTGAAGGTTCCGGCGTCAAGATAGAGCGGCGTATAGTGCTGTACAAAATCCAAACTTTTTTGCTGTATTTCGTATAGATTCGGCATAAATTCCTCGTTAATCATCCAGGTATCAATGGCTTCCAGTTGAATCAGGAGTAAATTTTTCCCTGCGTATACCCCTGTCCATTCATTATCCGGATCGGTTTCCCGTTCGGCATACCAGGTATCCAGTTCCGCAATCGTGTCACTGTTTTCGATCTGATGGAGGCGGTCATAGACCCCATACGTCATGCAAAAATCCCGGAACGTATATTGATATAGTCCTGCCAGTGGGAGGCATTCATTCAGGTTAGAAAAATCCTCATACAGCAGGCTGGCCTGATAGATATTGAAGTGAATCGCAAGACGGTCTGTAAGATGTTTATCACGGTTCCAGTTGATGGCGAAAATACACAGCGGGATCAATGCCAGAGAAATTATCTGGCTGGGCAAACGGCGCGGTCCCGGCGGAGACAGAACAGCGGCGGCGGTCATAGCGATCAAGCCGCAGAAGAAGCAGAACCAGACCAGCTTGCGTACCTGCAAATAGGAAGCGTCCAGGAACTTAAAGCCGTCTGCGGCAAAAATCAGGGCGGAAAACGAGAAAAAATTCCCTTTTGCGACATACATGACCGCATTGACGAGATACAGTATGTTGAATACAATCCCAATAATACAAATAGCGATTCTCTGTATCAACTGCGGCAGCAGCCGAATAAAAGCCGTCAGCATAACGGACCAGGCGAGGGTAAAGCCCCAGGGCACTGCCGCGCCGAAACTGGTCACTCCGACCCCCCGATAGATAAAACGCAGGCTTCCGTCCAGCCCAACGAGCATACAGAAAAAAAACATACTGCAAAGCAAGTCCCGCAGCCAGCGGCGTTCTCGAATAAATATAAGTATGCGTCTCAAAATGAGGCCCCCTTTTTAGAGATCTGGTGCATAATTTAATCTCCATGAAAACAGAAAATAAAGAATTGATAAACGGTTGTACTTGCCAATCTCAGCAAAAACGAATATAATATTACACAGTATCCAAAACCAATAGAAACAAGGTGATTTTTTGAACGATCAGCCGGAAAAATTTTTTCTATTCCATAAGCAGCCTGACCCCGCCTGGTCCCGGCGAAAAACGGTCCTGTATTATGCTTATCACGCGGTGCTGCTGTTTGCCGCAAGCATAATCTTCGGCTTGTTTTTGCTCCTGCTGGCTGTTGGACCGTATCCGCAGGCTGTGTTTCAAGGCTACTTCTCCCAATGGACCACAATCCTGTTAAACAGCCTCCCCCCTGCCCTGCTGGTCCTGCTGGCCTATGCCGTTTCAGGAAGGGCGTGGGCGGGATTTCTGCTGGGCGGGACCGCGGCATTCTGCCTGAGTCTGGGGAACTTCTTCAAGATACAGTTTCGGGACGATCCGCTTTTTTTTGAGGATATGTTCAACCTCCGCGAAGC
>CAMWQV010000319.1 GCA_947176425.1 uncultured Clostridia bacterium | reverse complement strand
GAGATTTGTTTGCCACATTCTTACATTCTCTGCTCTTTTGCGCTGTTTGTCTACTCTTTTCTACTCTTGATTCGCATCAATAATATTGTAATAAGTGGTTACTACCTATATTCCCCAATAACCCATAATTCCTGATTATCTGTCGTTATTTTACAACAAGATCCGCCGTAATGCAAGCCCTAACTCGCAGAAGTTCTCATCTTCTCCCAATAGTCTATCGACTTAGCTCATAAATGAATTCTCGCTAAAGCGTCTAAGGTGTGACCTAATCCGCCAGAAAATTCTACTTTAGCTTCTATCCGGGACCAAAATACTACGGAATTGCAAATTAGTCATGCTTGTGCTATAATATAAAATATAAAAAAGGGGGCAAACGAATATGAGACCAAAGAGCAAGAAGCACCTAGAGTATATGGCCCATACTTACGCTTTAGTACCCAGCTAGGATACCCGGCGTCTATGTAAACAGATTTCTGACGGAACAATCAGTGCAAATGTGGCGGGGGATAAACTTTTGTAGCTTGTATGACCTAAAACGAGTGAATTCCAATGGCTTACAGTTTTAGGCAATAAGACGTATATGCAGTATCAGTTCACACTACTGTTATCAAGATACCCGGTGTTTTGAGAAATCGTTTCGGACTAAGGGGTGCAGGGTAGCTCAAAAAATTGAGGCGGATATTTCCTCAGTCCGCTAGGGCCTCTGGAATTAAAAGATTTCATCGGTCTCAAAATCTCTCAAGTTCTCTTAAAGTCTCCTGGCTACATGACTCAAATCGTGTAGGCAAGAGATCTTAAAACTGGTGGTACGCCTACCTTTTTGAAGCCTGAATAACGTCTATCTACACTTTTTACGCATTGATTCCTGGACTTTCTCCCGCAATACTACCTGCTCAAAAATCCTCTGGCAATTTACTGCCGCTGATGCCAGAATTAAGCTTGCTAAGCTCTATCCCTCTGTAGTTTGATTCCTGACTGGATATACCACTACGATCTCTTTATAAAATTCAAGGGATATTCTCTTGTTTCGCAAGTCATTTTGTAGTATAATCTATATTAGACCTATTTGGAAACTGTTTTTAATGACACGTAAATATATACAAAGAGTGCGCATTTCAAGTGATATACAAATGACCTCTACGCTTGAAACATCAGATAATTTTTGGCTTCCGAACAGGTCTATTTTCAATCCACAAAAAGTTGCCGCCAGACTAAATCTTTTGCTGAACGGGGGATTATCATGGAACATCTTGCAAATCAGTTCACACTTATTGATTTCTTTGGGATATTTGCGCCAGGTGCTGTCTTCGTGCTAGCCTGCAATTACTATATTCTGGATATGTCCGCGCCTTGTACTAAATTTTTTGGGGGCGACATAATCATGCTTGCTGTATATTTTATCGCGCTAGCCTATCTCTGCGGCAATCTTCTACACCAAGTGGGCGCAGCACTTGAGAAACGGATCGCAAATGAGGTCAATGTGTATCGTTATCTCCAACGATGGCAGGGCTTAATCGATATGGCTTATAAAGAGAGGTTCAATACAGATTTTCCAACAGATGAACTGGGACAATTGGAGGCGGGCAGGGACATCTTCCACTATGTGCAGAGGAACGTCCGTCCCCAAAGGATTGTTCTCTTTAACGCATTTTATTCTATGGGCCGTACGGCCCTTGTTCTGCTACCAGTTCTAGCCATTATCACTTTCTTCTTTGAGTCAGACAAAGAGAGGCTATGGTATCTGCTCCTTGCTTATACGGGAGCGGCGACTGTGTTTTACTATCAATGGAGAGACTTTGACCGGAAATGCATTCAAGAGGCTTACATGCTACTTATTAGCGAATACATAGACGGCAAAAACAAAGCTGGCTCCTAATCACACTAGGGCCAGCTTTATTTTCTGTATCTTATATCTTATGCTAGGAGAACAGCCTAGTACGCTTCGCCGCAGGAAAGACCTGCTCCAGTCCCATTTGACGAAGTGTACGCAAATAACTTTCAATCTCGCGGTCCGAATAGCGTCGGTTGTTTTCTTCATCCGTCATTTGCGCCAAAGCGGCATAGAGAAGCACATATTCAAAAGATAGAGATGTATCAAATATACCCAAATCATCCGTATTGATGGAAACGTGTAATTGAACCGCCTTCGGCGAGTTGCTAAGACCTATATTGTTAAAATACAAAACTGGGTGCTTCTGATAATCCAGAAATGTTCCAATCAACATATTGGAGGAGGGATTACATTCAATGCATATACCTATATCATTGATATAGCGTTGCATTGCCAGCTGCATCTGTTCCATCAATCCAATATATTCTTCTGAGATATTGGCTGTAGCTGTCATGTTTCCTAGTTTCCGGACTTTCATGCTGTAGTGATAGGCATGGTATAGTGTGGTAATCTGCTCATCCCCGCGGTATCGCTCCAACGTCTCGCTCATCCGGTGAAAGTTGTTCAACGCAAACGAATCAAAAAAATCGGAAAACCATATCCTCTCTGGACTTCTCATTTTATATCGCTCTGGAGCGTCTCCACGAAGGAGCCAGCTACAGTAATAATCACGCAATGAGGGTGGTCGTTTAGCCGTTTGACTCCGAAATACATCCTCATATATTTCCTTAAAAAGTGTCTCCGCCTCTGTCTGGATCCTCTGTCGCAGATCTAGAGGGATGGATACGTTCAGCTCTGTACTCCGATAACACAGCCAGACCAGATTGTCTAGGTAGTCTTGCTTTGGGAGGACTATGCGGTGATTTTTAAGTCGATAATGAATTCGGGGATCGATTCCTAGAGCTAGAGCGTGGCCCAACCGATCGCCCCGCTTTAGATTCAAAAAATACACCGCTTCATCAATCGCCCGTAGGCCATCGGCAATATCTAGAAAATCTTCCCCTACATGATAGGTCACAGACAGGTATGGCCGCGCGGAAGACAGTCCGTTCTCCCGGTAAAAGTTCGTGGGAAACTGGCGTAGGAATCGAAAAGCATTAGAAAAAACTTCCGGACGACAGCCAATCTCATTAGCGCAGGCGTCAATACCGCGGATGCGACTACATGGATATTCATAGTTGCTCAATGCTTTTGCCAGTTCAATTGACTGTCTGCGAATTTTTCTGCGTAGCTCTTGGTGGCGGTATCTTATAGAGTACAGTCCGTCCTCAAGTTTCGGGGAAATATCCTGAGATTTAGGAAAATGCAGTACAAAATAGAAGTTTTCATCGCTGTTGTCGTAATCCTTTTTAAACAGTAAGTGCCGCCCAAGTTCACCATTCCCATCATAAAACTGCTTTGTTCTATCAACAGTCATCAGGTCAAACAAAATTTGCTTAGCTCGATTTCCGGGAGTGATACGGGTCTCTAAAGAGGTGAGCGACTGCTCGTGGATAGGTGCGTTAATTGCAGTGCGGCAGGCTTCGTTCCAGTATGCGGACATTTGCCAGAGTCCGCCCTTGCGGCCCTGATATTTTTCGAAGTTTAAGAATCCGATTTCCTGATTTGCTTGAACCAACTCCATTCGAAAGTTGGCCTTCAGCAGCAAATAGCCATAAAACAGCCATTGGAATTCGGGGGGAATTTGACGAGAAAAACAGGCAAGGAAACATTGATACATAAAATACCGCTCTCCCGCTAGAATCCGGTAGTCCGCATTCAGTTCCTCGGCCAATTCTGTGGTAAACGCATAATCTAGACACGTCGCCCTCTGTCCCAGCGGCTGAGGAAATCGGATACCTGCAAGAATCCGAAGCGCCGCCGCCTGTCGCTTAACTGTGGACAGTGCCTGTGCATCGTCAAAATATCCTCTGTGAAAGTACAACAACTTATTCACATAGTCGACTTCAGTTTTCCGTACCTCGCACGGTTCCCGTAACCAACTGAATAGCATACACCGAAGGGCTGCCGCATAGATCAAACGTCGCTGTAGCGGCCAAATGTTATCCGCAGTGCCACGGCTGGAGTGAACCCAACGAGCTTCGTCAAACCAAGCTGGTTTTTTATTCAGAATTTCCGGGTAGCACATGGCCTGACACCAACTGATGGCAAAGACTTGTGCTGAACCGTACAAGTGATGATGATTTTCTGAATACTTTTTCTGACGTATTACATGCATTACA
>CAMWQV010000318.1 GCA_947176425.1 uncultured Clostridia bacterium | reverse complement strand
AATGGAGAGAGATGAACTCCATTCTAAACTGGAGATGAAACTGATCGACTGCTGGAACGCCTACGTGGACAAGCTCCTGACCATGAAGCCCATAGAGATCGTTGGCAAGGCGGCTGAGATCGCCGCTGCTCGGTTCTGTTACGATGAGCTGACGGAAAATACAGCGGCATACCCGGACCTTTTCCTGGAGTATCTGCTGGGCTCCGCTGATCCGCTGGAGGCGGTGCGGGAACAGTGGCTGGAGGAACAGAGCGGGGACCACAGCGGCGACCTGGAACATGTCCTGTGGTCGCTGTGGGATCACGATCTGCTCCCTGAAGATCTGTCCATAGGCGGCATGAGCTAAGACAAAAAGGAGGAAAGAATCACCGTGAAAATCGATGTAAAGATCCACGCGCTCCGCACAGATGGCAACCGGCTGGCGGATGCCTCGGTCTGTTTGGATGACAGCTTCGCCATCCGCGGCGTGCGGATCGTCAATGGGAGCAAGGGGCCGTTTGTTTCCATGCCCAGCTACAGCGCCGGAGGGCAGTACCGCGACGTCTGCTTCCCCTGCACGAAGGAATTCAAGCAGGAGTTTGATCACGCGGTACTGGACGCTTACCAGCAGCAGCTGGCACAGCTGCCACAGCAGCGGCAGGAGGCTCCGGAGCCGGGCGGCCCCATGATGACTATGTAAAGGAGGAATGAAATTCATCATGAAACGAACGATGATCCTGCTGCTGATAGCCTTTGTGCTGGCGGCAGCGATGTGTACGTCGCCGCTGGCTCTGGCGGCGGAGGTGTGCTATCCCACCTCCGTGGAGCAGAGCGACGATGAGAGGGAGATCCGAAAGATCTATGATCTCTCCCCGAACCAGGACCCGGCGGGCATCTCCCGCTCGGACTTTGAACAGAACGGCATTCACTACACCCTGACGGACCTGCTCAAGCAGGAAACGCCGGAGTACCAGGAGCGCAATCATACAGAGGAAGTCTCCCTGTCCAGCAAGAGCAAGGATATGGAGACGATTCTTTCCCTTCTGCCCCAGCAGAAGGAGTTTGTCACAGAGGACGGCCTGTCCGGTACGCTGACCCTCCAGTTGGACACCGTCCAGGTGGAGACAGCGGGCTACGGCAGTTCCACCAAGACAGTGACCACCACCCGCCGCTACCCCAACCTGGGCAGTCAGGACACCAGTTACATCCCCAAAACCGTGGATGAAAATGGCAGGACCATGACCCTCCAGGATATTTCCTGGCAGGTGGACAACACCGGCAATCTGGACGGTATGGCCATGGGCGACCGTTATACCGCCGTGGCAACCTACTCCGGCACCGCCACCAGCAGCTATGTCACTGGCTACACGGTTACGGCAAAGTATACCGGCACCGTCAGCAGGATCGCGCTGGACCGGGTGCGGTACGTTGCCATCTTCGAGGGGACGGAGATCACGCCGGTGGTCGTACTGCCGGAGATCAATGACCCCATCGACATTCCCTTTGACGATCCTGTCCCCGCAGTGACGGACCCCGCCGCCTCCGAAGGCGGCTTTCATTTTAACTGGGCTTATGTCCTGGTTCCACTGGGCGCGGTTGTCCTGGCGGGCGGCGGCGTAGGCGCGGCGTTATTCCTGAAAAAGAGAAGTGAATCCGGAGAGGAGGCTGCATAATGAAAAATAAGATCATTGTCCCGCTGGGTGCGGTTGTGTTGGCAGGCAGTGCTGTCGGCACGGTGCTGTTCTGGAAGCGCAGGAACAGACGGAATTACGGTTCAAAAGGTTCGCGGTGAGTATCGATCACACTATGAAAGGAGCAAAAATTTATGAAAAAACTGACTGCACTTTTCCTTGCCATGTGCATGGTGTTTTCCATGGCGGCGACCGCCCATGCGCTGGAATACACCTTCGATGAAGATGAGCAGAGCGGCTACGGCACTCACACTTCCATCGAAGTGGTCCATACGGCGGACGGCGGCGCACAGAAGAATGAGGACATCAGCAAGAATGCGGCCCTCATTCCTCCCACGTTCGGCAGCGCCACCAGCAACACCCTCAACACCGGCGAGTACCTGACCCCGAACCTGGCTCCCAAGGCCATGGCCGGCATTGGCGGGCTGGTCAGCGGCGAGGCTGTCGTCGTGTTCCCACCCAATATGAGCGGCCTGTCCACAGAGTCTGCCTCTGCCAGTTCTGCTGAATCTGCAACAGGATCTTTCACCATTCCCAGCTCTGCTGGCAGCACGGTCATCCCCGGCAGCGCCGAAGTGACAGTGACCGTGCCGGAAGCCTCCAGCTCCGGTTACACAGAAGTCACGGACGATCTGTACGACAAGAACGGCTATCTGGGTACACTGGAGATTCCCGCCATTGGCCTCAAAGCCAATATCGTTGAGGGCACGGATGCTGCCGCGCTGAAGCGCGGTGTGGGCCACTTCGAGGACAGCAGTATCTGGGACGGCAATGTTGGATTGGCGGCTCACAACCGGGGGAGCAATTCCTATTTCGGCAAGATCCATACGCTGGAGCTGGGTGACCACATCACCCTGACCACCAAGCTGGGGACCCGTACCTATGAGGTGACCTCCGTGTCCAAGGTCAGCGAGACGGACCGCAGCGCCCTCGCCGCCTCCCAGTCCAATGTCATCACTCTGTATACCTGCGTCCAGAACGAAAGCGATTTCCGCTGGTGTGTGACAGCATCGGAAATTGTGTAAAATGCTTCGTTTTCGCCGCTTTTCTTCTCCATAGGTTTTCCTTTGTTTCGCTGGACTTGTGACGGTTTCTTCGGTATTGTAGTGCTTGTAAAAACCAAACATTACAATACAAGGAGGCATCACCATGAACAACAGAAGAAAAGAAATCGCCCTGGTAACGGCTGGCATCCTGGCAGGGATCGCCGTCAGCGGACCCGCGTCCCAGGCGGCGGCTAGCCTCATGGCCAACCCCAGCAGCCAGAAATTCTATGTCAATGAGCAGCGCGTCAACCTGGAAGCCTATGAGATCAACGGCAGCAACTATGTCAAGCTCCGGGATGTGGGACAGGCTGTCGGCTTCGGTGTCAGCTATGATGCCGCCACCAACAGTGTCATCATCAGCCCGGATCAACCCTATACGGAGGGGGTGAAAGCCTCGCAGTCAAAGGATAGCACATTAACCAATGGGAAGTCAATCACAGAGGAAAATGTGCTGGAACTTCTGCGGCAAATTGAGAAGGATTGGCCTGCCGGGACCACCTGGGACAGCAATACCGCGAATACCGTTCCCAGCACGGAGGTTGACCGTATCATCCGCAACTACCCGGTGAACAGCGTCTACGGCTGCGGAGGCTACGCCGCCATGGTCAGCTCCCTCCTCTTCGGTGACGCGGCCAACCCTGGACGGAAGTTGGAGGATCTCTCCCAGATCCGCCCCGGTGACATCATCCTGCGGATCAACAACAAGACCGGCGAGGTCTGGCATGTGGTCGTCGCTATAGAATCCCCCAACGGGAAGAACGCCTTCCACATCACGGACGGTAACTGCGGCGGTACGGTCCACTGGCCGGATACGCGAAACCCGTATGGACGCAATAACCTGGACTCCTACCGGGGTGAAAATGCCGCCTACCACCTGGAGGTCTGGACCCGGTATCCGGAGAGCGTCCCCTATACCGGAAACAGCATGAACGCATGGTCCGCTGGAAATTGAAAGGAGGAACCCAATGCACCTGAAACCACCCATCCCACGGATGAATAGTCCCAATCAGAGAAGAAAAAGTACCACTTAAAGGGCTGCACGATCCTGTGCAGCCCTTTTATCATGCTCAAAAATATGAAGGAGGAAACTCTAAATGTCGAAATCTCTCTCCCAGAGCATCCGAACGCACTGGAAGCGGGTACTTTCCATGCTGCTGGTCCTGCTGACCGTACTGGGAATGTTCCCCTCTACTGCGTTCGCATCAGATTCGGTCCCCGCCTTTGACGCTACCGGCGACTTCGAGGTGAACATCGCCGGAGCCACCGGCTGGAATGCCTTCCCAATGTCCCTTTCCGTCTACGATGAGGAGACAGACGGCGAACAGCAGGGGGAAGGCGTTGCCGCCGGGGGCGCCGGCGCGGGTGGCGGCGGTGGCGGCCGGGGGATCCGAGGGGGGGGGGGGCGCTGGGGGGGGG
>CAMWQV010000317.1 GCA_947176425.1 uncultured Clostridia bacterium | reverse complement strand
ATACCTATAATAATGACACAATTTCCAGCTTCGGCGACAATAGTCAGCTGAAACTTGACCTCCAGGAGTATTATAATAACATGATCCGCACCCAGGTCATGCAGGCCCTGGACGGCATCTATGGAAAACCCAACGTTCGCGTTGCCGTACATACCTCGGTGGACGTGAACCGCCGCATGGTGGAGTCAAAAGAGTACACCCAGCCCGATGGGTCCTATGAAAACGGCGGACTGATTGGGAAAGATAATGTGCTGTGGATCATCACCCCCGACGGCGTGGAAGCTGTGGGCGGTATTCCCGGCACCACGACCAACGCAGATATCCCCCTCTATTTAGAGGACGCCATTCAGGGCGCGGGCGACAATGCCTACGCGCAGTATTGGGCGGAACGGGATAACAAGCTCAATGAAAATACCGAACAGATCGAAGTCGCGTCTTTCTCCATCACGGATATCCAGGTTGCCGTGACGATCAACGAAAACGCCAACAGCGCCGCAAATGTCAACGAAGAAGCCCTCAGAGAACATGTGGCTATCGCCGCAGGCATCAGCGGGCAGGAAGAGAATGCGGCGGCAAGAGTATCGATCCTGATTGCGCCGTTCTATACCGAAGCCGTTGATCCCGCACCGGTCGGCCTCATCAATGAGGAGATCATGCCGTATATCATTATCGGCGCGGCGGTCTTGCTGGTCCTCTTGATCCTGCTGATTACCATGCTTCGCCTCAGACGGAGACGGAAGAAGAAAGAGGAGGAGGAACGGGCCGCTATTGAGGAACAGCTCGGCGGCGATTATGGCCTGACCCCGCTCGGCATGGAAGGCGGCGGCATGGAGCCGGTCCTCGGACCCGATGGACAGCCGGTTCCCGGTCAGGTGGAAACCAAAGCGGAGATCGAAACTGTCAATACCGAAAAGAGTATGGAACTGCGTAAACTGGTCCGTCAGTTCGCGCAGAGCAACCCCGAAATTGCTGCTCAGGTAATCAAGGCTTGGCTGAAGGGAGGAGAAGAAAATGGCAGTAAGTAATGCTGACTTGAAAAAAGAATTGACGTATGCTCAAAAAGCTGCCGGTGTCATCGTCTCCTTGGGCGCCGAGAAAGCGTCCTACCTCTACCAGTATATGGAGAACGAGGACTTGGAGGCCCTTACCCTGGAAGTGGCGCGGCTGGGTATGCTCAACTCCGAACAGACCGAAGATGTGCTGACGGAGTTCTACCAGAGCTGCCTGACCAACAAGGCGGTCACGGAGGGCGGTTTGGAATACGCCCGCACCGTACTGGAAAAAGCTTTCGGCCCGCAGGCGGCGCAGTCCCTGCTGGATAAGGTCAGCAAGTCCCTCAAAAACAGGGAGTTCGCTTTCCTCAATAAAGCCGATATTAAGAGCCTCTATTCCGCGCTCCAGAACGAACGGCCTCAGACAATGGCTCTGGTCCTCAGCTATGTGGACCCCGACAAGGCCGCAGGCGTCATCGAACAGCTCCCGCCCGAACGGCAGGTCCGCGTCGTGGAAGCGATCGCCACGATGGAAAGCGCGTCCCCAACCGCCGTCAAAATTATCGAAAAGGAAATGGAGCGCAAGTTCTCCAGCATCCTGGTCAATACGAATATCAAGGTCGGCGGCGTGGACTATGTGGCGGATATCATGAACAATTTGGACCGCTCCAGCGAGAAAACCATCTTCGACGGACTGTCCATCAACAACGCCGAACTCGCCGACGAGATCCGGAAAAGAATGTTCGTGTTCGAGGATATCATTACCTTGGACGACCGTGCTGTGCAGCGCTTCCTCCGCGACTGCGACCAGAAAGATTTGGTGCTGTCCCTCAAGACCGCCAACGAGGAGGTCTCCGCCAAGCTCTTTTCCAATATGTCCTCCCGTATGGCTGAAACCATTCGGGACGACCTGGAGATTACAACCAATGTCCGCATGAAAGACGTGGAAGACGCCCAGCAGAGAATCGTGGGTATTATCCGCGACCTGGAGGAAAAGAACGAAATCGTTATCCTGAAGGGCGGAAAGGACGATATCATTGCGTAATATACTCAAGGGGTTCCTCAACCCGAAAGCAAAAGAATACGTTTTTCCCGAGGCCGACAGTTTTGTGATGGAGGAGGAGACGCTGCCCAGCCCTGAACCGGCGGCGGACGCAGACGATGATTCCTTTTCCATCCCTGCCCAGTGGGGCGGTGAGGAGGGAGATGTCCCCAATGTGCCGGAGGATTCCGGCGCGGAGACGGAGGACAGCGCGCCCGACTCTCCCCCCCCGCCGGGGCCGGATATGCCGGTACAGTACGCCCAGCTGCAGGCGGAACTCATCATGCGGCAGGCACGGGAAGAAGCCGAACAGCTGATGGAAGCCGCACGGAACGATGTCCAGCAGGAACTGGACAGCATCCGCGCCGGCGCCAGAGACGAGGGCTACCGCGCCGGTTACGCTGAGGGAACCGCAAAAGCTATGGAGGATTCCGTCAGGGACCGGGAGGAAATGGCCCAGAGACTGGAAGAAGATGTGAAAGTCTTCCTGGAAAAAGCTTCCCTGGCACGGGACGAAATGCTCCGCCAGACACAGGACGAATTGCTTGACCTGTGCATTGCCGTGGCCGAAAAGGTGGTCCGGGTCAGCCTGCGCAGCAGCAGTGAGGTCATCGTGCGCATGATCCAGACCGCTACCGAACGCATGAAACGGCAGGAATGGGTGCATATCTATATCCCAGGCTGCGACGCCAGAGGCGTCACGCAGATATCGCCCGCTTTAACAACTACTCTCGCAGGTCTGTCCCAGCACATTAAAGTCGTTCCTATGGGCGACGAGGAAGACGGTACCTGTATTATCGAAACGCCGGAGGAAATTGTTGACGCCAGCGTTTCTACGCAGATGTCTACCATTCGAGACCTCCTGCGCGAACAGCTCGGCGCGCAGGTTTGGCCTCCGCAGTAAGCCAGTACAGGAGGCGCGGTTATGTTTCGTGAGATGATCCCATCCGTCCGGAACGCGGAGACACTCAGCCGGACCGGTAAAATTGAAAATATTGTGGGAATGTCAATCGAAGCGTCCGGCGGCAAGGCGGCTATCGGGGACATCTGCCGGATTTACAGCAATGAGTCCGGCGGGCAGGTCCCCGCGGAAGTGGTCGGCTTCAAAAATGATCACATTCTCTTAATGCCTTACGCTAATATGAGCGGCATCTCCGCCGGCAACTTCGTCCGCAATACCGGCAAACGCCTGACGCTGCCGGTCGGACCCTTTCTCCGGGGCAGAGTCATTAACGCCCTGGGTCAGCCCATCGACGGAAAAGAACCCTTTCAGCGGGGAGATTCCTTCTCCGTTGACTCCGGATACATCAATCCTATGGCCCGGCCCCCTATCCGCGAACGGATGGAGTTCGGAATCAAAGCCATCGACAGTCTGCTGACCATCGGAAAAGGACAGAGAATCGGAATTTTTGCGGGTTCCGGCGTCGGAAAATCGACTTTAATGGGAATGATTGCCAAAAACGTGAAAGCCGATATCAACGTTATCGCTCTGGTGGGCGAACGCGGACGCGAAGTGCTGGAGTTTATGCAGAAAGACTTGGGCGAGGAGGGGATGCGCCGCTCGATCTTAGTCGTGGCTACCTCCGACCAGCCCGCTATGCTGCGGATGAAATGCCCCAGCGTCGCGACCAGTATCGCGGAGTATTTCCGGGATCAGGGGTATGACGTGCTGCTGATGATGGATTCCCTCACGCGTTTCGCTATGGCACAGCGGGAAATCGGTCTTGCTATCGGTGAACCGCCCGTCGCCAGAGGATACACGCCGTCTATGTACGCCGAGATGCCCAAACTGCTGGAACGTAGCGGAAATTTCCAGAGAGGTTCGATCACCGGCGTGTATACCGTCCTCGTGGAAGGCGACGACACCAACGAACCTATCGCCGACACGGTCCGCGGTATTTTAGACGGGCATATCGTTCTGTCCCGGCAGCTGGCCAACAGCAACCATTTCCCCGCCATCGACGTCGGCGCGAGCATCTCCCGTCTGATGGTCGAGATCGTGTCGCCGCAGCATCGGGAGCTGGCTTCCAAACTCCGTGATGTAATGGGCGTGTATGAGAAAAACGCCGACCTGGTTTCTATCGGCGCGTATAAGGCCGGTAC
>CAMWQV010000316.1 GCA_947176425.1 uncultured Clostridia bacterium | reverse complement strand
AGACAGGTCAGCATCATCGTTGCCATGACCAGCAGGAACGCCAGAAGCGTGATTGTCTTGCCCTTTTTCCGTATGGAATACAAGCAGGCCCGTTTCCATAAGTTCACTTGTGTACCTCCTTTGATTTGTAATGTCCCCTGACCAGGAACATTCAGAGAGTACACCAGGAAAGTGGAGTTCAGGTGGAGCTGAGGTGGAGTTTTGATAAAGTTTAGGCCGGACTTCCCTTGCGGACTGCCCGGCCTAATTGATTTCTGATATTCAGAATGTGATGGTGAAGCATACCTCATAAATGGTACTATCCATATGAAAGGAAAAGCCATGCCGCTCTAAAATCGTCTTGACGATGTATAGGCCCAGGCCGCTGCCGCCCGTGTCCCGGCTGTGAGAGTGATCGACCCGATAAAACGGCTCAAATATCTTCTCCAGGTCGGCGCTGTCAATGGATACGCCACTGTTCCTGACTTGCAGCGTGTTTCCCGTCAATTTAACTCTGATTTCCGCCTGCGCTGGAGAATGGGTGACCGCATTGCCAATGATATTGGATACCGCCTTTTGCAGAAGGGCCATATCACCCCGGCAAATACATCCATCTTCCATTTCTGATAGGAAAACCTGTTCTCTGTCCTCTGCGGTTCCCTGCCATTTGCGGCAGCACTCTCGCACGAGCTGGCTCAAATCGACATCGGAGAGCGTCAGAGTGAAGTCATTCCCGGCCATACGGGAGGCCGATAGGATTTCTCTTACCAGCAGTTCCATATCATTGACTGTCCGAAGGGATTGCCGGAGGTGGGTATCACGGTTTTTATACTCTCCCACCTGATAAATCATCCCCTCCAGCTCACCCTTCAAAATGGTGATTGGCGTTTTCAGCTCGTGAGAAACCGCCCGGAAGAAGTCTACCCGCAATTTTTCCTGCCAGCGTTCCTTCTCAATATCCGCTTGCAGTTCTTCGTTTGCCGCGGACAATTCCTTTAAGGTGCTGTCCAGGCGCGCCGCCATAGTATTGAGATTCAAAGCCAGCGTTCCGACTTCATCGGTGCGGGAAGTATCGCAGCGCCATGTCAGATCCAGAACGGTCAGGCGCTTGGAAATATCGCTGATTTCAAGAATCGGTTTTGTCAGAAGCCTTGTTACGGAGCAGGAGACGATCAGCGAGATTGCCAGCACTGCGATTCCGATGATTGGCAACAGCCGCCAAAATGTCTCAGTCAATTGGTTCACCGTTCTGGCAGACATCATGATTTGTAAGGTATAAGTTCCATCCGCAAGGGCCAGCACAGAAGACGCCGTCTGAAAAGAATCCTGTTCCTGCTCATCCAAAATTTCTCTGCCAAAGGTAAAGCTGGTTTGACTGCCGCTTAATAAGGCCCCTGCATTATGATTGATGCAAAACTCATAAATTTTTTGTGTAGCATCATCCACGCTCTGATATTCCAAGTCCGTAATCAGCTGACTGAGCTGTCCCGCATAATTTGTTGTCAGTGTGTATCGGTAGCTGGCTGGCATGACCGCCATAATGGTTCCATAGAGCAGGAGACTGACAGCGAACAGCAGGACGGTCAGCAACAGAAAGATTTTCAGCCATAGGCTGCTCTTAATTTTTCTTATCAATTCGATACCCCACCCCTCTAATGGTTTCGATACAATCAACACCCAGCTTCTTGCGGATGTTCTTGATATGGGTATTGATGATCTTGTCATCCCCGACAAAGTCATAGTTCCAGATGATGTCCAGAAGCTGTTCTCTGGTAAATACTCGGCCCGGATTTTCCATGAAAAGATGCAGGATTTCAAACTCGCGGGCTGTTAAAGCTACTTCCTGGCCGGATACGAATACCTGATATTTTTTTGTATCCAATTGGATCTGCCGATAGGACAGAACATCATGGTTGATTTCTGTACTTTGTGCGCGCCGCAATACCGCTTCGATTCGGCGCAGGAGCAGAGGCATAGAAAAGGGCTTTGTGATGTAATCGTCAGCCAGGAGGTCAAATCCCTTCATCTGGCTGTCCTCATCATCCAGAGCGGTCAGCAGGATAACGGGGATATCGCTCTCGTTTCGTATCATTTCGCACACAGTGTAGCCGTCCATTTTGGGCATCATAATATCCAGCAGCACCAAATCATAAGCGGCCTTGTGAAAAGCGGCTATCCCGGCCATACCGTCATCAGCCAGTGTGGTGCTGTATCCCGCATCCTCCAAAAAGGCCTTCAATATGTTCTGTATGGATTTTTCATCTTCGATAATCAGGATGTTTTTGTGCATCAGATTCACCTCCGGCGTTCAGTGCAACATAGGATTGTGGAGTTTAGGCGGAGCTACAATATTTTTTATCTTAACTACTGTTTTTGAATATCTCAAGGCTGCGAATTTGAAATTTCCGCAAACTTTTATAGACCAGTCGTGATTGGCGGCTGGTACATATTCAACCTTGCAAATTTCGTTTATCTGAAATATAATGGAACTGGGAGGTGGTTCCATGGACTATCTAACAGCAAATGAAGCTGCATTGAAATGGGGCATATCAAACCGCATGGTGGCCTACTATTGCAAGGCGGGCAGAATTGATGGAGCGGTCAAAAAAGGGAAAACATGGTTTATCCCCGCTGATGCTGAAAAACCTGTTGATGGACGAAACCGTGGGAATGGGTTCAAGCGCGAGGAGGCATATGGGGTGCCGTATGCAGAAAGCGATCGTGCGATAGACAGTATATTCCATACAAGTGATGTTGCAAATAGTCTCGGCCTAACCAGAGAAACATTACGGTACTACGAAGAAATGGGGCTGATCACGCCCAAAAGGAGTGGTGACAGCAAGTACCGGGAATTTGATTTATATGATATGACTCGACTTATGGCGATAGATTTTCTCAAAAAAAGAGGATTCACTACTGCTGAAATCAGTGCGTTTCAAGGTGCGGCAGCAGAGGACTACGCCAAAATCACACAGGAAAAAATTAGCTCCATCCATGAAAAAATCCGCGATTTGACTGAAATGGCAAAGCGGCTGGAACATATGCGGGGATTTTGCGAATATACAGCACAGTACCAGCCTGCATTTTCAATCGAGGAATTACCTGTCTACTATGTGATAAATACGCTAGGCACTGGAGCATCTCTTGACGAGTACCGGGATAAAGTATTGGCTTATCTCAATGTAGAGAAAGAGGATATTTTATCAAATATGGCGCGTATTGTAACTTTTGATGAAAATGGCTATATCACTTCGGGAATATATATTGTGAAGCCATTTCATGGAGAAGGACCGCCGGAACAGAAAACAGTCCTGGAAAGCGGAAAGAGCTTGCATGTATTGTTTACGGCTGATAACAGAGACCAGTCTATCATGGAAAAGATGTTTCGTCTGTGCTATGAATGGGCGGAACAAAAAGGTTTCTCTTTTCGCGGGGTGTGTTATATCTTTGCGCGTCTTGTGATGTTAGGGAAGCTGACCGACCAGTATTGCTATGAGGTGTGGGTTCCTCTCAAATGACGCGGAATTGAATATCAATTTGCTCTTGACTTGGGGGCTTCCACCGGCCTTATACTTTTATAGGGCCGGTGCTTTTTGCCCGGTTACGCATGAGAAAATGGAGGGAGAGAATGAACCTGTTAATTATCAATGCTTTGCCGGAGACGGAACCAGCCGCACAACAAGCAATCTGCGCTCTGGCAGAAAAAGTGGATGAGTATCGCGTCATTCACGCCGCTGCAATGAGGATTGCTCCCTGTGTTGGATGCAATTCCTGTTGGTTGAAGACACCGGGAGTATGTGCGCTGAAAGATGACTACGAACAAATCCTGAAAGCCTATCTGGAATACGATGCTGCAATTTTCATTTCTGGCACCAGTCTGGGCTTCATTGATTATAGGACGAAAAACCTTATCGACCGGTCAATTCCCCTCGGCACTATGTATACCCATGTCGTCAACAGACAAATGCGTCACGTCATGCGCTACGATAAAGTGTTCCGCTTTGGTCTTATCTACACAGGCGAGGCTGATCGGGAGTATTTGGAGCTTTGGCTAAAGCGGTTTGCCCTGAACTTCAATAGTGTAAGTATCGGCGCATTTCCTGTTGAGAAAATTCAGGAGGTATCTCTATGCACCTGACAATCATCAGTGGGGCGACACGCC
>CAMWQV010000315.1 GCA_947176425.1 uncultured Clostridia bacterium | reverse complement strand
ATGCATGAGCGGTATGGGTACTACGCAAATAGCAAACTGGCTCCGGGAGCAGCAAATATTTAGTCCTACAGCTTACCATTTGAACCACGGCCGGAAAACGTGCCACGAATATCCCAAGAACCCCTACAAGTGGACTTCTCAGACCATTTCCTGTATGCTCCGCAAGCTGGAGTATTTGGGGCATACGGTGAACTTCCGAACCACCAAAGAGAGCTATAAGAGTAATAGGCTGCTGCATAACAGCCCAGAAGACTGGGTTATCATCGAGAATACCCAAGAGCCGATTATTGAGGCCAGTGTGTTTTGGGCGGTGCAGAATATCCGACAGGGACGGCGTAGAGTTACCAAGTCAGGCGAGGCAGATATGTTTTCCGGGATTCTGTTCTGCGGCGATTGCCAAAACCGGATGTATCGCACTCTGAAATACAAGGGCCGGGGAACCCACTTCTACACCTGTGCTTCATACCACAACGACTCTATAGATCGTGAGTGTACCACCCACTACATCGACAACGTGGCCCTGGAGGAAGTTGTACTTCGCAACTTGCGGGAGGCAATCTCCTATGTGTCGGAGCATGAGGCCGAGTTTATTCGGGAATTGGCAAATGCCAGTGCTGCTGAGCGTGACCGGGGACTTGCCAAGAGCAAAGCGGAATTAGAAAAAACCGAGCGCCGTATTGCAGAACTCGACGAGATTATCAAGCATCTGTATGAGGACACCCTATCCGGCAAGCTGACGGACGCACGGTTTATCAAGCTCTCTGGCGGTTATGAGCGTGAGCAGGAAGAATTGAAAGCCCTTACTGACACGCTGCACAAGGAGATCACAAAGCGGGAGCAGAAGAAAACCGATGCAAGGAACTTTGTCGCTGTGACCAAGAGGTACACCGACTTGCAGGAACTGGATGCCACTGTACTGCGGGAGTTTATCGAACGCATTTACATCTACGAAAAGGATAAGCAGACCCAAACCCAGGAAATCCAGATTGTGTATAATTTCATCGGTGCGTTTGACTTCACCCAGGCCGCAGAACAGCAGCAGACCAAGCAAAAGAGGGCTGGTAAGGCTAGTGTCGCAGCCGAGCCTTAACCGCCCTTATCTTACCATAAGTTTCATCTGAGGTCAACAGGACGGCGAAAATCGTCCTGCTGACCGAAGGTGTTTGTATAATTCACATGAGCATTAGCGCAAGTGAATTATACAAACACTCAAAACCCTAGCAATACCAACACTTTACAGGTAGCCGACAAACCGAATAGCACACAGAAAGAGGAACGCCGCAGCAAAAGCGGTGTTCCTCTTTCTTCATTCCAAGCTAGGGAGACATCAGGCCAATGCCTCGATTTCTTTTTTGGTCAAGCCTGTGTATCTCACAATTTTGTCAATAGGCTCACCGTCCGCTATCATGGCTTTGGCAAACTCAATATTACGTTTAGATATGGCTTTTTGTTCCGCATGATGCAACGCCTGTGCCTCGTCATGCCGAGCCTTGGCACGAAGCCGCTCTATCTCCCGGAACTCCGGTGAAGCTGTGATCGTGTAATACGCATTGATCGCCTGTTCCATCTCTGGTACCTCCATTGCTCTGATCTTCTCAAGCTCTTCCTCGGTATTCGCCTTGAACAACGACAGCCACAGCAGCAGAGAATCCTTCTCGTTGATGTCCTCCGGCAACTTTGTCAGTTCAAAGAACTGGAACCCCATCTTATCTGACAACAGCGTATGGCGGGTAGCCTCCAAAGGCTGAAAGAAAGAATAAAACTCTGCACAGCTAAACAGATTAAAGTCTATAATGCTGATAACGATTGTGCGCGGCAATGTCGAATAGCTCTGTCCTGCGGCCAGCGATGACGAGAACTCCCTTGCCCAGTAGTACATCACACGCTCAGGGTAATCACCCTCATTGGCAACCTGTACTTCTAAATCTATACGCTGGTTATTCACGATCATGTTGATGTCAAGGCGGCAGAACTTCTCGCCAAGCATCTCAGGGGCTATCTCTGGATTCCTTACGACAAACTCCTGAATGCTTTCTAATGGTATCCTCAGCAGCACGGCAACGAGTTTCCGAAGAAGATCCTGATTCTGCACGAACAACATCTTGAACAGGGTATCAGTTTTGAACGTGTATTGCAGCTTGCGCACAGGCATCACCTCCGCACGGTTTTGTTCTGCCATCAGTATACCACATTCCAGGCGATATTGCTATAAGAATTTTTATAAAGCAGATGCCGGATACGTGCTAAGCCTCTTTAGTTCCAGTCTAGGAAATAAAATCAGAGGAAAAGGGATTGCACCGCTTGGGTGCAATCCCTCTCGCTTAAACCTCTAAACCCAATTTCTCTGCAATCTCTTCCGGTGTAAGTCCAGCTTCCTTTGCTGCCGCCATTACCGTTTTCATGTTGACAGGATGCAGAAGCCTTTGTTTCTGCGCTTCCAGCGCGTCGATCTCGGCCTGCTTCTTGGCAATCTTCTCGTCAATCACAGCAATGCGTTCATCTGCCGTCTTTCTCGCCATATCCTTGACCTCCATTTGAAAGAAGATGCCTTTACTATACCGAGGAATGAGGGCATTGTCAATACGTCAAAATCAAGAATCCAGGAAGTAAGAATAGAGATTTTCCAAATGTTTAACGTCCTGTCGTTTGCTGATAGTAACAGGCGACAGGTTGATTTTGGCAAAGGCAGCCATCACCTTTTCTATGTTCCTGCAATCCATAGCTTTCTGTGCAAGATGATGTGTTTTTTCTGTTATAGGGTCAGCAACCGCAGTATCTTTCGTCTCGTAACGAAGTTTGAAAACAAGTTGGCTGTATAGTCACACCTTAGAAGGCAAACTCAGACTATAGCCTGCGGTAGTGCTGTGCTATATAGCCCTTTTCCAGTAGTATAACTATTACTATATATAAAGTTTTTATGTGTATACAGATTGATAATCAATCGTTCTTATTGTATCCATTACGACACATATCCCCTATATCATCGTAATCATGATGATCCTGAATTTGCGTATTGGATGAGTAAACCATCATCTACCATTCGAGCTATACATAAGAGATGTATGGAGATCGTACTCGTAGACTAGAGTAAGATGAGAAAAAGAAGGTGCATACCCACGTTACGCATGATCTTTAGTTACCTCATGATTTCCCGGGCCGCGACCAAAACCGTGAGAGTGTGAGGAAGTGCATAGTGTAGCGCAAATCGCAAATCTCGTTGTGAATGTTGCTGCTCCATGGTATCTATGATTACTCGTGACGCACGATTTACCGCTGATTTCCTACATTATCAAGAAAGGAGACATGAAAAATGTTACCACTTCGCTTGCGATCTTCTGAAGGATTCCATACGATGACCCTATCCGTTCCCGCATTGGTATTCGAGAGTGAGAGGGAAAAATTGATTTTGGACTTCAAAAGATACGGTCGAGAATTGGATGCTGTTCAAATATATACCAATAAACAGAAGAATATTGTTATCAAGTTTTATCGTCACGATATGGGTATACAATGGCTGATCCGCCCAGATGTTTATCTGGAAAGCTACAGAACGACCATAGATATTATTGATGTGACGATAAATCCCAAAATACTCGGAGGCGTACATGATTATATTACTGCTGCCACCTATGATGATATGGATGCCGCTATAACTAATTTCAACTCCATATCACAGCATATTTCGCCGTTACTCGGAACATTTAAGGATTATAGTCTTAAACGAATTGACTACTGCATCAATTTTGCTCTGAGTGAATTTGTCCCAGAATGTAGCCCAGAACAGATTATGAATCTAATCAAACGGTCAGACATTCCGCCCCATTATAAAGAGTGGATGAAGTATGATGAAACTGCACATCGTATGAAAAGCCCTCTCAGTAGCTTCTATCTGGTGAATAAGTCCGTTACTATTAACTGTTACAGCAAATACATGAAGCTTCAAGAACAGTCGGAGAAAAATATAAAACGAGGATACCCGCCTATCCCGCAGGAGATAATGGATGCTGCCCGTGACATCATACGCTTCGAGGTTCAATGCAAGTACCGAAAAGCATACGCCCTTTCCAAGACAGCAGAGGCAGACGGGAATGGCAACATCAATAAGTACGAAAGTTTGCTTACAGAAGCATTTTGTAGGGAAATAATCAACTACTA
>CAMWQV010000314.1 GCA_947176425.1 uncultured Clostridia bacterium | reverse complement strand
CGGCAGCTTTTATGTTGTTATTCGCCGTCAGATTTAGGCGGTTCAGGAGGCGCGGGCGGTTTCGGGGGTCTCGGCGGGTTCGGGTAGGTACGTCTGTGCTTCCGGTCCCACCAGCGGAACAGGAAAACAAACAGGACCACTACAACGGCAAGAATCAGCAGATTGAACCAGTTCCGGGCCAGTCCCACCGCAAATTCCTCCAGTCCGGCGACGCCTCTTGTAAAGCCCAATGTGAACGCGCTGGACAGCCGCTGGCCGAATGTGACTGCCGGTTCCTCGTCTCCGGAGAGACGGTAAACCTCCTGAAGCGACAGGGTGACAGTGGAATACCCCACCAGACTGTCATATTTCCGCAGGCTTCCGGTAAGATATTCAATCTCCAGTTCCGTTTCGCTGATGGCGGACTCCAGAGAGATAATGTCCTGCATAATGTCCGCCTCGGAAAGCAGCCGCTGAAGCCGTTCCAATTTTATCTTCTGGGTCGCGAGACGGGATTCATTGTCATAGTACATCTCGCTGATATCCTCCGCGTACTCATCCCGATTGGTCACGTGGGCCGCCTGACCCGCCAAGTCCAGAAACGTATAAAATTCCTGGGCCGGGACGCGGATGGTCGAGCGCAAATACCGGTACCCGCCGCCCTGATAGACGCTCCGGCTCTCGAACCAGCCGCCCGCCTCCGTGACCAACTGGCTGACCGCCTGTTCCGCCGCGTCAAATTCCGTGGTCTCCAGGGAGATGTCGGCGGACAGGATGATTTTTGTGTTGGCGGGTAAAGCGGAACTCAGCTGTTCCGGCATGTCCGGCATACCGGCGTCAGTTTCCGGTTCTTCCCAGAGCATGGCGTCCTGGTTCCAGCCTTCGGCGGGCGCAGACGGCATGGCGGTGTCGTAGCTGCTGTTTGAACTGGCTGTTCCGCTGTTTTTGCCGCCGCTGGCACCGCCGCAGGCCGTCAGGGACAGCAGAAGCAGCAGCGCTAACAGAGTGGACAGGGATTTCTTTTTCATCGCAGTTTCCTCCTTGAATTTCAGTTTGTGCAGGCAAGAGACTCTATTTTTATAGACGAAAAAAAATAAAGGATGTTCCATTGAAAGATAATTTTTTGAATATATGAAACAAGCCCTATACTTCTGCGCGGAAAAATGGTAAAATATCTTGTCTTATATTTTTTAAGGAGGTCATTCCTTATGCGTACATCAAAGAAACGATATATTCTATATATAGGGGTTCTGCTGGCAGCAGTCTTCTGCCTGTTCCGCTGGTACTCTGCTACGAACAGCAGACGGATTGAAGCCCGCAATCTGAATTACGCAATGGATGCGGCGCGGCAGACAGCCCTGCGGATCGACAGTGAATTTAACAGTGCGCTCCTGCGTGTCCGCAGCTACACCTATCTGGTGAATATGACGCTGGACGAGCCGGATATCACGCTGGAGACTCTGCGGAACCTGGAAGAAAACTCAAACTTCGATGCCCTGCGCTATACGACGAAAGACGGCGTCTATCTGACCTCCAGCGGCGAATCTGCGGACAGTCGGGACCGCAGCTATTTTGCCAACGGTATGCGCGGGGAGAGCGGCTGCACCGTGATCTTAAAATCCCGGATCACCAACGAGACGATGATGGCCTTTTATTCCCCGCTGCAATATCAGGGCGAGACGTTCGGCGTGCTGCTGGGGCTGTATTATGCGGAGGACTATCTGCGGGAGATGCTGGCCGCCAGCTACTTCGGCGAGGAAGCGGATGTCTATTTATGCACCCGTGACGGAACCGTGATCGCCAGCTCCAACGGTACCCGCTATGACCGTCCTCTGCCGGATATGCTGGAAGAGAACGGCGTGATCGACGCCCGGACCGCTTCCGGCGCATGGGAAGTCTTCCGCGGCAAGACGGAGGAACAAGGCTTTGTCTGTACATCGGACAGCCTGACGGATAATCTCTGTGTGTTTCAGGTGCCGAACAGGGACTATATTCTCGTCCAGACCTTCCCCAAGAGCGTCACACAGGCGATGATACAGGATTCCGAACAGACTGCCATTATCCTGCAGGCGGTCCTCATTGGCCTGTTTGCTGCGTATATTCTGGTCCTCCTGCTGCAAAGCCGGAAAACCCAGCAGCGGTTGGAGAAAGAAAACCGGGAGATGGAGTATGTCATTAAAGGCATCAGCACATTGTTTACACGCTTTGTCATGGCAGACCTGGAGGCGGACACATATACCTATCTGTCCGGGACCGCGCCGGAGAAGCCGGATATCCCGGTCAGCGGCCAGTATGAAAAATACGTCTCGTATCTCAGCAATTTTTTGGCGGCAGAGGAGGAATGCGACCAGTTTATACAGTTATTGGAGCGCGGCGAAATTGCCCGTGCGCTGGACGCTGACACGGATGTCCAGTATGAGTACCGCGTCCGGAAACCGGACGGAACGGCATGGGAACACCTCAATGTCATCTGCCTGGAACGGCGGGACGGACGTGCCAGCAAGCTGCTGTTCCTGCGGCAGAACATTACCGCTCTGAAAGAAAAAGAACTTCGTGCGCAGGCAAAATTGTCGCGTGCCGACCGGAAAGAACGGCAGTATCGAATCGCGATTGCTTCCAGCGCATTCTGCACCTTTGAATTTAACCTGACGCGGGACCTGGTCGAACAGGATATTCTGCGCACAATAGAGGGGGAGCCGATCTCCCTGCTCACCCGTGTCGGACTGAGTACGCCCTGTCAGGCTTCGGAGTGTCTGCGCAAATGGAGAGATTTTATTTTAGAGGAATCTTTGGAGGAATACGACCGGACTGTGAATCTGGAATATTTGAAGCAGCGGTTTGAACAGGGGGAAGCGGACGTTACCGTGGAATTTTGGGGTCAGGCTACGGCCAGTCAGGTAATGTGTGTGCGGCAGTCCTTCATTATGACGCGGGATGACCGCACCAGGGATATTATGGTCATGGTGGTATCCAAGGATATCACCGCCCAGGTCCAGAAGCAGCGGGAACAGACCCAGGCGTTGCAGGAAGCGCTGATGCAGGCGCAGCACGCCAACAGCGCAAAATCCACGTTTTTGTCCAATATGTCCCACGATATCCGGACGCCTATGAACGCGATTATCGGGTTTACAACTATCGCGGTCAGCCATATCGACAACCGGCAGCAGGTGCTGGACTGTCTCCAAAAGGTCCTGTCCTCCAGCAACCACCTGCTGAGCCTGATCAATGACATTCTCGATATGAGCCGCATCGAGAGCGGAAAAGTTCAGATTAACGAGCAGGACTGCAACATCTCGGAGCTGACCCATAATCTGGTCAATATCATCCAGCCCCAGGTGAAAGCGAAACAGCTGGATTTATTTATCGATACCTATGACGTGACCAATGAGGATGTGATTGCCGATTCCCTGAAACTGAGCCAGATCTTTGTCAATTTGTTGAGCAACGCCGTAAAATATACGCCGGCAGGGGGAACGGTCAGTTTTCGGATCATGCAGCAGAGTACATTCCACCGCGGCTACGGCGACTATGTATTTTTGGTTAAGGACACCGGAATCGGTATGTCGCAGGAATTTGTGGAACATATTTTTGAGCCGTTCGAGCGGGAGGCCAGCACGACAAAGACAGGTATTCAGGGTACGGGCCTGGGCATGGCCATCACAAAAAATATCGTCGAGATGATGGGCGGCGTCATCAGCGTCACCAGCGAAAAGGGAAAAGGCAGCGAGTTCCGGGTGGAGCTGAGCTTGAAATTGCAGGATATTGAGAAAAACGCGGCGCAGATCAGAGAACTGGAGGGCCTGCGGGCGCTTGTGATTGACGACGACTGCGACAGCTGCGAAAGCGTCGTCCGTATGCTCCGGCAGATCGGACTGCGTGCGGAGTGGACGACTTCCGGCAGAGAGGCGGTTTTCCGGGCAAAGAGCGCGTATAATGAAGGCGACTCGTATCATACGTATATTATCGACTGGCAGATGCCGGATATGAGCGGAGTCGAAACGACCAGACGCATTCGAGCGGCCATCGGGCATGAAGCGCCTATTATTATTCTGACCGCCTATGACTGGACGGATATTGAGGAAGAGGCAAAAGACGCGGGTGTAACGGCGTTATGTGCGAAGCCCCTGTTTATGTCCGACCTGAAAGCCTCTCTGCTGGCAGCCAACCACCTGATCGA
>CAMWQV010000313.1 GCA_947176425.1 uncultured Clostridia bacterium | reverse complement strand
ATGTAATAATTGGATCGTCATTACTGTGAATTAAATCTTTTAAATGGCGGACGGCACGATTGCTGGGAAGCTGCTGGGTATCGCCCAGAAAGATAACCTTGGAGGTTTTGGGGATACCCAGCATCAGAGTAGCACCCAAGCTTTCGTCTACCATGGAAAACTCGTCTATCACAACGCAGTTGTTTTCAATATTTCTGCCCGGAGCCTGAATTTCGATGTCGTTATCAGAAGACACAAGTCCCAGCGCCATATGAATGGTATGGGAAGGTAACTTTGTAACAGACGCAGCCACCTTTGCAGCCTTTCCAGTTGGGGCAAGAACGCAGGGATTAAAGATTTCTTTTTGATGATTGTACAGCCGCTCAAGCACTTTCATGATAATGTTCAGCGTAAAGGTTTTGCCGCAGCCGGCGGAACCATTCAGAATAAACACTCCGCCTTGGGCCGCACAAATGCGCTGAACAGCTTCCATCTGTTTGGATTCCAGAACGACGCCCTGTTCGTTAAGAACGGCGTCTATTGTCTCTTTCAGGTCAGGAAACGAAAACCGTTCATTTTGCTTGAGATCCCACAGAGCGCTGGAAATAGTCCGTTCCGCTTCATAGAACTTACCGGGAGTTATATACTCCTTGCCTCCCACATTTTCGCAAATCAGTTTGCTGGACGTGCGCAGAGAGTCTAACGCCTGCTCCATGAGACTGTCGTCGATATAATCCAGAATATACCGGTAAGTTTCTCTGCTGCTGTGATTTTGGGACTCCCATTCTTTGATATCTTCGGTAAGGTCATCAACAGAAATTGTGTAGATTTTATTGCCCCACTGTCCATCCACGACATCTCCCGGCTGCCTTCCGCGAAGGAACTGTTTTGCTGTGCGCGCTGTCAGCGTAACATCAAGAACGCTGTGAGCCGCCTGCATGAACTCTTTTTTGGGATATGTACAGTGTCCCTTCATTTCAACGGAACGCATTGTGTAAAGAAGTCCTTCCGTCAGGCGGAGCAAATCGCGGATGGAACGGCCCGCATCCAAAGCGTACTTATCACACTTTGCGAAGCTGTACCCGCGCACTTCTCCGATGAGCCGGTAGGGATTTTGCCGGACTTCCTCACAGATTTTAATGCCATACTCTGCCACCAGCTTTGTCGCCTGGTTTTGATTCAGTCCCAGCTCGTACAGCTTTTGCAGCTCTTTGTCGTTTGCGCCGCGGGCAAGCAGTTCTTTCTGCCATCCGGTGGCTCTTTTGATGCCTACGCCGGGGACTTTTGCAGCTATTGCGGCTGGGTCCTTCATGATAATATCCAGAACATCCGGCCCGATTAAATCGTAGAGCTTGTGTGCCTGCGTGTTCAGTCCATGCAGAGTCTGAAGTACAGTGATAATTCCCCGTTCGGTTGTCGGCAGCGTGGCGCAGCAGGAGGAAACGGTAATCAGTCTTGTCCCCCGCTTTTTATCCAACGTTATTGTTCCTGTTATCTCATAGTAAGAGTTGAGATTGAGATCATAAGGGAAAGAACCCTTGATGCAAAACCAGCGGTCGTTTTCTTCGACGGAATAGATGTAAAACCCCTGCCCGTCTGTATAACGGCAGTCCATCACGCGGACTACCTTATGTACGGTCTCGCCAATCTTATATTTTGCCAGAGGTCCATTCTCTTCTGTCACCGGAGCAAAGTTAAAGCCGCCGGTTCTGGGTGTGTTGGTTAATGTAAATGACATTCTTCCACCTCGTTTTGTATTGTTTTGCATATACAGCATCTCCTTTTTTGTTAGTCTTTGGGATTTGATTGCTTTGTTATACGCCAATCCCTAACAAAATATAAAAGAGCTGCGCAAAATTTATAATATGCAACAAATTAAAAAAATAACAAATATACGAAGTGAAAATGTCTGAGAGTCTTTTATATATTCACAGTTTGTTTACAAAGTTTTCTTGTTATTCCAGATGCATGATGCATAATATATAAACATCACAAAACCGGACAAGGCTACGGAATCTGAATTTATGAGGTGAATTATTATGAGTGAGACTGGTGCTGTGGTACAGGAGATGAATCTGAAACCGATCATTTCCCGAAAAACATATAGCCTGTTGAATATTATTTCATGCGTTTTAGCTTTTATTTCTGTCTTCTGCATCTGCTTCGGAATATTTGGAATGGCTGAGGTTCCCTCGCTTTCCATGTATCCAACATTGGAAATCGGGTCAAAGCTCCTTTATATCAGTGCGTCGGCAGACGACCTTGATTACGATGACATTGTGGTGTTTTTCCCTGAAATAGAGCTTGACAAACCTGTTGAAAATGGTTTAGAATCCTTTTATCTTGGCAATGTCAAAAAGGAAGTCATTTATGTCAAACGTCTCATCGGACTGCCTGGTGACGTACTTGAGATGAAAGACGGATATGTGTATCGGAACGGTGAAAAACTCGATCCTGAATACGTTGCTGAGCCGATGCGTACCGACGGCAAAACCTATACTGTACCGGAAGGATATATTTTCTGCATGGGCGATAACCGGAATAATTCTCTTGACAGCAGATACATCGGGGCTATCCCCTGCAATAATTTCTTTGGAAAGGTGCTGTTCTATACCTGAAAGCGGAGCAGCTGTGGTAAATGAAGTCAGGAGGTCGAAGTGTCGGCCTCCTGAACTGCATATAATAGAAATTTTTGATCCTGCATATCAAACAGGCAAGGATGAAAACCGGCAAAAACGGAAAGGAGAAAGTCTTATGACAAAGTTCGTTTCTTATGAAAAATGCTCCAAAAAGGAACGGAAAGCCCGCGATGCAGCCAAACGCGGCTCTTGGAACGGGACCAATCCTGTTACCAGAATCGTTCCTTCCAAAAAGGAATACAAGAGGAACCCCAAGCACAAGGGCCGCATCGACGGCTGTGCCTGGGGTTCTTCTTGTATCTATTGTGGCGAGAAGATTCCATCCTTCAGGACAGAAAAATTCACGAGTTAACTGAAACTGTCTCATGCCGGCAAAGGAGCGTCACCATATTGCTCCATAGTTCATCTTGCCGGTGATCACGGAAGGGGTATCCGCACTGCCAGACAGCCACAGAATCGTTTCCGTTTGCATCTTTTACATATATCTCAAAAAAATCCCGATCCAGCCGCAGGCAGGCAGTCCGTCCGTCCGGAGCAAATACTTTGGCAAGCATACAGCTGTCGTTGTTGACATCAATGCCGGGGCTTGTCATAAAGAAGCGATATCCTTCTACAAGAAATGCTTCTGCATCCATTTCGGCGATCTGCTGCGGGGCAAGGGGTAAAAACTTACGCAGTCGATACCCTTCCTGCTTATGACGGGGCCACGTTTCGGGAGGAAAATGTTCTGGATGAAACATATGTTATCACCCTCTTTCTTTGTAGTACAGAAGGTGATACGTTTTTTTATTGGGACCTATCAGCAGACGAAATAAATCAGCATAAATTATAGCCGAATGATATATGAGAATATTTTTGATCCGTCTTGAAAATTAGTCATTTGAGGCTGATACAAGTCTTCTCGGAGAAATATCTTGCACCGAATCTGACTCCAGCACCTGTTTTGTCTCATCCAAAAGAACAAAAGTGGACGTAAAAATGAGGTTAAGTCCGCTTTGCCTGCATCAATTTTGTCAATGGCATCATATACCACAACTATCTGCCGGTCTGCCTTTTCAAGCAGTTCATCTATCCCATCCAACACACTCAAACAGCTCTCTCGATTTTCTCTAACGAATGAGATCCAATCTATTGAATCATTTAAGAAACCGTTTGTGTAAAGTTTTGACGTATTTTCTTCACCCAAAAATTTTTTTGTTATATTGTAAAATTCGTGGTTTTCTGCGTCTAAGAGCAGTAAGGAATTCAAAAGATTTCCTATCCAGAACATTCTTATATCTGTTTCGCACAGATTTTGTTTGAAGAAATAGTTTTCGTCTTTATAGCCAGCAATGATTTGACAATTTTTGAAAGATTCCTGTTTTTCAGATAAACTAAGAAAAGCTTTGGGGCCTTCTGTTCCCACTTCATATATCACAAGAAAACGTTTTTTATCATATAAATCCAAAAAACTGCCCACATAAAGACCCCTTTCTGAAAAAGTAATCTAAGAACCTGTATTCAACTATTTACCATCTGCGTAAGAGGGTATGTAAATGGG
>CAMWQV010000312.1 GCA_947176425.1 uncultured Clostridia bacterium | reverse complement strand
TTCAAACGCTGCGGCCTCCTTTGCGTATTTTTTCTGCCGCTCCAGAGCGGCGTACAGGTTGTTGGTCTGGTATGGCCGGGTCGGGGGATGGATAAACCGCGCCCGGATGAAGTGGCCCAGCATCTTCTCCAGCGGCTGTCCGTCCTTTTCGTAGATACCGAAGAAGAAAAACGGCAGCATCAGGCCGATCATCAGCAGCGCCGCCGCGTCATTCCCGATACTGCCGCGCGCCAAAAGGTAGACCGGCACACCCAACAGACCGCCGCCGCCAAAACAGATCAGCTGCCGTTTCGTCAGGTTGAAGGCCACCTTCGTTTTTACTTTCGTCAGGTCTTTCGGAACCGGTACGAATGGCATATAGATTTCACCTCTCTCCAAAAACATCAATGATACCCTGCATAATATAGGCTACACAAGGGATGGACACTGAATTTCCTAACATTTGATAGCGTTTCGTATCGCTGATCGTCCGTCCGTCATAACCGTATTCTGTCCAAAAATCAGGCAGCCCCATCAACCTCTCAGCTTCTAACGGGGTCAGGCGTCTCACGATCAACTCCCAGTCCCGCAAATCTTTCCCCACAACAGCGATCCCCCCCTGTTGACAGCCAGGATTACCGCCGTTCTGGTCCAGTGTCCGTGAAATATTGGTTTCGCTGAATCCAACGGCAGAATTGCCGGACAGCATCCCTTTCGAGTAGTAGGCACCAATCGAATAGGCTTGCAGAACGGCGCTGGGCTGTTCCGCTGCCAACGTGGGGGCGGTTTCCTCCTGATACCCCACGCTACCTGCCTTGCTTCCGGCCTTATGGCGGAATCCGGCGCTGGTAATGCAGAAATCCAGTTCACTTTTCATTCCGGCTGAACGGGAAAGGCCAGCGCCGGAAGCACACAGCGTTCCGCTAACCTTCGGATGCACCCATATAGGGTGTTCGTTTGATGCCATCAAAGTCGGGGACTGGTTGTTCAGGATACTGGCGTTGGTCTGTGCGGTTCCCATAGCCACTACCGGCAGATTGCCGTGGGTCTGGCTGCGGAGAGTCGGGGAAATACCGGACTGCTCCACAGTCATGGAATCGCCGCCCTGATCGTTCAGAACTTCAATATTCCTGCCTGCCGCGTCAGCGCCGCTTTCAGTAAAGGCGGCAAGTCCTTGCCGCGGCGTTCCGCCCGTCTCAAAATACCAGCGCAGGCTTTTGGGGACAAACAGTATTTCTCCGGCGCGTTTTCCTCCAAAATCTGCGACAAGAAACAGACGCCTGCGCCGCTGTGCCGTTCCGAAATGTTGACTGTCGTAAACGACCCAAGCGAGATCAACTCCTCTGCTTCGCACCATTCCGGCGTTTGCCCACTTTCCAGATCCAGGCATTGGAATCTTACTCTTTGTGAACGCTTCCAGCACGGCTTGATAGTCAAGTCCCGATGCTGAACTCGTTGCTCCGACAACATTTTCCCATATGGCCAGCTTCGGATACTCCCCATGTGTCACCTCCCTCATTTCATCAATAATTCTGATGGCTTCCATAAAAAGGCCGCTCCGTTCGTCCGCCAGCCCCCGGCGCAGGCCGGCCAGAGATAATCCCTGGCACGGTGAGCCAAAGGTAATGATATCTACAGGCGGGAGATGTCCGCCGTGAAGCTGGGTAATATCACCCATATGAACCATGTCCGGGAAATGCCGCCGGGTAACAGATACGCACTCCGGCACGATCTCGCTGGCCCACAAAGGACGGATGCCGTAAAATGAAGCGGCATAGGGAAAGCCACCTATGCCGTCGAAAAGAGAACCTAATGTTAAATTGCTTTTTCCGTAAGAAATTCTTTATCTCACCTCTCGTTCCTTTGATTTTTGTACGGGTTTATTGCCGGGGACGGACTTTGCCGCCAACTGCGCTTTGATAGAAGGTTTGCGCTCCTGTGCCGGTTCTTCCCGACGCATAAAGAAGCTCATGCCGCTGTTCTCCCCTTCCGTCCGGGCGATGTACAGGGGCTGCTTTACCTGATCGCTTACCTTTTCATACAGGCGGTTCATGTCCTGCTGCGATGCCAGCGGCAGAAAGTAGACCGAAATTTTCTCGGTAAAATGGGTCTTATCCTGTGTGTTCGGTTCCGTCAGGCTCATCAGTTTGGAAGCCAGCCGGTCCGCCTCGGTTTGAATCCGGGATTCCTCCAGCTTTTGCAGATGAGGGCCGATATAACCTCTCGGCATATCCTCACGACGGTCATGTTCCCGCTGGAGCGCACTCTGCACCCGGCTCTCATCCTCCGCTTCGTTCCGCGTATCTGTAACTTCACCGTACTGATATTTCAAATCGCTTATACTATCGAACCATTCTTTTTCCGGGATACGCACTTCGCGGCCGCTGGAGAATGTGATGGTTATATCGGTATAGGGAGAAGCGGCCCGTTCTGTATACTTAGCGATCTCGTGCTGGTCCTGCTGGTACATATTGCCCCGCAATCCCTTACTGCCATCTCCAAGCAGCTCTATGGAATAAGCCAGAACCGGCTCACGGGTCTGGCGGTGATAGAATTGGCAGGTGTTATAGCTTCTCGTCCCTGCAATCATCATGTCCCGTTCATTCAGGCACTCTACACCAGACTCCCGGAAAATCACCATAAAATTTCGTTTAGCCGGGTCGTCTGTCGCTGCACCACGCCGCATATCAGCCAGCGCATAGTTTAAGTCCGTCTGATAGAACGCGGTCTTTTGCGCCATAATCTGCGGCAGAACTCTTTCCAAATCCACATTGAGGAACTTCCGCAAACCGTCCGGCTTCTTCTCCGGTGCGTCCGCAGCCAACGGAAAGAGTGTCAAATCGGCTTCTTTGTCTACGATATCTCTTACCACCGCATCCAACGCATCCAGCAGAAATTCTTCATTGGTCCAGCGGTCCGCGACAACCTCAAGCGGATTTTGAAATTGTAGCAGATAGGTCAGTTCCTGCTCCGTATACTGCCGTTCCGTCAGGCAGTGAAATACGTCCGCAGTACCGGCGATTTTGGCGGCATCGTCAATCAGTTCCTGCCGGTCCTTCATCAGAAGGTTCGCCTGATAATCATTGTAATTCTCCGTCAGGCGGTCCATGAGCTGCTGGTGTTTTTCTAAGTCCATCACCGCACCTCCCTGTCTTTCGGTTTTGTAGGACTTTCGCCGGGAACTGGCTTTGCCGACAACTGTGCCTTGATGGAGGGCTTCCTGGTGGACTGTTCCCTTGCCGTGTCCATTTCTTGCCGTGCCTGCTGAACAAAGCTGTCCAGAAGCACGGAATGACTGTTGAGGGCATAGTCATTCCTCTGTGCTTTTTTATCGACCATAGGAACCGCAGCGGCCCATTCATGATTACTGCGGGAAAACCGTTCTTCCCAATCTCTGTCCTGGATGGTTGCCGCCAGCACAAGGCTCACACGTTCCGAGCCGAACTCCGCCAATACGCCCTTTACATCAAGGTTCAGGTACTTCCCATCATATCCCTCGTGGACTGCCGTATCAATGGCATCCCGGCAGGCTATGTTCAGCTCATGTGATGTTCGCCACTGATCTATTTCGCCATGCTCCTTTGCATACAGGATGGATTCCTGGTAAATCGGCGTGGTGCGGTGTTTTTCCTGCTGTTTTTCCAGCATGGTCTTTGCCCGTTCTTCCAAGCACTCCCGCACCATATCCATGTAACCTGTCTCAATGTCGCAGAAGTCGTCATAAATATCTGCCAGAGGGGTCGGAGACTCCAGCAGTGCCGCCGCCTGCCGTGCAGGAAGTTCCGCTGTCTCCATCTCTATCAGAATGTCCTGCCGGACCGTATATTGATAGGTATGTTTCAAAATTTCCTCCGGCGGCTGTTTCACCAGCCAGGAACGAAATTCTTTCTGCTCCGCTGCCATTTTGTCATACAGAGCCTGATTCAGTTTTTCAGCGTCCATCTTGCCTCCTTACAATAATTTCTCATACCGCAATTTCATCTGTGCCGGATAGAGGTCAACAGCGGGGCGGCGCTGGCCCGTCCAGCGTTTGCCGCCAGCGGGTCCGGCGCACATCCAGCCTGCCGCCCGGATACTGGCTCCATCCTCTGTATCCAGCGTGTAGGTGATGATTTTACGGTATCCCATTGCTTTTGCTGCCCGTGCCGCCGCAGCATACAGCATACTGCAAGCGTTTTTCTCTCCTG
>CAMWQV010000311.1 GCA_947176425.1 uncultured Clostridia bacterium | reverse complement strand
GGAGTTTGCCGCTGTGGTCGGAGAGTCCGGCTCCGGCAAGAGTACCTTGCTGAACTGCATCGGCGCTCTGGACACACCAACTTCCGGGAGTGTTCTCATGGACGGGCAAAATCTGTTCTCTATGAAAGAGGAAAAGCGCACGATTTTCCGGCGGCGCAACATCGGCTTTATCTTCCAGTCCTTTCAGCTCGTTTCCGAGTTAAGCGTAGAGCAGAATATCATGTTCCCCTTGCTCCTGGATTACCGAAAACCTGACCCCGCAGAAATCCAAGAGATTTTGGATTTGCTGGGCCTGGCCGAACGCCGCCACCATCTGCCCAACCAGTTATCCGGCGGTCAGCAGCAGCGTGTTGCCATTGGCCGCGCCCTAATTACAAGGCCAAAGCTGATTTTAGCAGATGAACCAACAGGAAACCTTGACAGTAAGAACAGCCAAGATGTCATGGATCTGCTTACACGAGCATCCCGACATTACCAGCAGACGATCCTGATGATTACCCATAACAATAATTTGACTGCATCAGTAGATCGAGTGTTCCGGGTGACGGATGGTGTCCTAACAGATTTGGGAGGGAAAGAGAATGAGAAGTTATCTTGATTTAATTCCCATATCTGCAAAGCGGCACAAGGGTCAAGGAAGAATGACTTTATTTTGCATTGTCCTGTCTGTTTTTTTAGTGACGGTCATATTTGGCATGGCTGAAATGGCCGTCCGCAGCCAGCAGTATCAGGAGATCAAACGCGGCGGAAATTGGCACGTTCTTTTTTCTGATATTGATCGGGAAACGGGGACTTTCATACAGGCCCGCCCGGAAGTTACCTGTTCCAGCTGGTACGCTTATGTGAAAGAGGCCAGCGGTTTTTCTGTTGATGGGAAGCCGATTGGTATCGCTGGAATAGATGGGCAAGCCTACGCTTCTATATTTGAGCATGAGTTGGTTGAGGGCAGCTTTCCAAAATCAGATCACGAAATTGTACTATCTGAATCTGCCAAGTCCATATTAAAAGTGGAACTTGGAGATGTGATTACGATGGATGGCATGGGTGAAAACTTCACAATTTCTGGATTTACCACCGCTTCGGCAAATCAGATGCGATATGACAGCTTTTCAGCCCTGCTTTCCATAGAAGCTTTTCGCCGCTATGTTCCGAGTAAAGATTACACGGAACAGTTGGTGGTGCAGTTATCTGCCTTCTGTAATATGCAGAAAGTAATTGCAGACATTACACAATCATTTTCTTTGAATGAAAAACAGGTCGCGCAAAACGGCAATCTGCTTGCTGTACTTGGACAGAGTGACAATGATTTTGTTACTGAGCTTTATGGCAGCGCAGTTGTATTATTCTTTTTGGTATTGATTGCAAGTGTATTGATGATTACGAGCAGTCTTAACAGCAATGTTATACAAAAAACAGAATTTTTCGGAATGCTTCGCTGTATCGGAGCTACGAAAAAACAGATTATGCGTTTCGTGCGCAGAGAAGGGCTGCGTTGGTGTAAATTTGCGATTCCTGCGGGACTGTCCGGGGGCGTTGTGGTAGTATGGATTTTATGTGCTGTTCTGAAATGGATCAGTCCAGAATATTTTTCGGAACTGCCTGTTTTTCGCGTGAGCGGAATCAGTATCGTTTGCGGAATTGCCGTAGGCATTCTTACCGTACTATTGGCAGCGCAGTCACCTGCTAAAAAGGCAGCCAGTGTCTCTCCACTTATGGCGGTTTCTGGCAATGCCTATCCATCACAGTCCATTAGAACGGCGGCTAATACACATCTATTGAAAATTGATACATCATTAGGTATTCATCATGCCACCGCGAACTGCAAAAATTTTATTTTGATGACTGGTTCGTTTGCAATTAGTATCATTCTATTTTTAGCATTTTCTTCGGCAATCAGCTTTATGAACCATGCGATCAATGCTGTAGAACCCTATACGCCGGATGTCTCTATTATCAGTACGGATAATTCTCTTTCTGTTCCAAAAGGGTTAGCGGAACAGTTTGAGAATCTGGATTTCGTGAAGCGTGTGTATGGCAGAATGTTTGCCTATGATATACCGACAGGAGAAAACCGGCAAATCAATATGATCTCTTATGAAGAACATCAATTTGAGTGGGCCGATGAGAACTTGATTGAAGGTACTGTCGAAAATGTGTTTTCCACGGAAAATGCGGTGTTGGCCGTTTACAATTCGGACTATTCACTACATATAGGTGACAAGATTATCTTGAATGTGAATGGTATGCCGCAGGAATTAAATGTTGTCGGTGTTCTTTCTAAAAGCCCTTTTACAAACACTCCGGGAATTGCCAACATCATTTGTACGGAGGACACATTTCAGCAGTTTTGGGGAGAAGCACAATACACGATTATTGATTTGCAGTTTAGGCGGGGAACAACAAATGAAGATGTAAATGTCATCCGGCAAATGGCTGGTTCGGAGTTTTCCTTTTCGGACCGCCGACAAAGTAATCAACAAGCGGTTGGAGTGTATTATTCCTTTGCGTTGTTTATTTATGGGTTCCTGGTCATAATAGCCTTGATTACGGTATTTAATGTGATAAACAGTGTGGGCATGAGTGTGTCTGCCCGCATGAAACAATATGGGGCTATGCGCGCCATCGGCATGAGTACCCGCCAGCTTATAAGAATGGTAACTGCGGAGGCTGCGGCCTATTCTCTCGCTGGCAGCGTTGTAGGTTGTTTGATCGGCTTGTCCATACACAAATATTTGTTTGAACACATGGTGTCGGGTCGATGGGGCGATCCTTGGAATATCCCCATTGCCAATTTGATTATTATTGTTTCGTTGGTAATTTTAACAGCTGTTATTGCTGTCAGAGGGCCATCCAGACGTATTCATAATATGTCTATCATTGATACGATTACCGCACAATAACATTTCGGAAAGCAGTTTCATTTTGGTAAAGGAGATATGATACCCTATGAAAATTCTAAAAGTACAAAACCTGTTTTCCATGAAAGAGGGAAACGGTGTTCTTACGGATTTGGGAGGGAAAACGGATGAAGCGTTATCTTGATCTTGTCCCCATATCCGCAAAGGTTCATGAGAAACAAAACAGAATGTCTATTTTCTGCATTGCGCTGGCCGTGTTTTTGGTGACAACCATTTTTGGCATGGCAGATATGTTCATCCGCAGTCAGATTATTAAGACACAGGCAGAAACAGGAAACTGGCACATCGGTATTCAAAATATCAGCAGCGAAGATGCGGGAGTCATAGCGGCGCGGCCTGATGTTGCTGCACTTGCCCCATATAATGTGCTGAACTATGACGGAAAACAAGGGTACATCTTAGCTGGAACCGAAGTTGTCCTTTGCGGCAGCAATGATCGTTTATTTACAAAGATATTTCCCAATATGCTTTCCGAGGGGACTTTCCCCAAGACGGATAAGGAAGCGATGGTGACAGAGAACGCTAAGGATATGCTTGATCTGCATATTGGGGATAAAATTGTAGTCAACACTCCTTCCGACCGCAAACTGACTTTTACATTGTCTGGCTTTGTGGAAAATACTGCAAACCTCATGAGCAGTGATAACTATGGCGTATTTGTCACAACGGAAAAACTATATGACATCTATTCAACAGATACAGACGGTGAGCTGATCGACAATCCCACAATTTACTATGTTCAGTTTGTCAGTACATTAAATGTGCAGAGTGAAATTGAGAATTTGAAATCTCAATGCGGTTTGTCCGGCGATCAGGTTTCCGAAAATACGAAGCTGCTCGGTCTGCTGGGCCAAAGTACAAGTTCCTTTATGATACAAGTCTACGCTGCTGCCGCTGTCCTGTTTGTACTCGTTTTGTTTGCGGGCATTATGATGATTGCAAGCAGTCTGAATAGCAATGTGGCACAGCGTACAGAATTTTTCGGATTGATGCGCTGCGTTGGAGCAACGCCGAAACAGGTTATGCGACTGGTACGCAAAGAGGCCCTTACCTGGTGTAAAACTGCAATTCCTGCCGGTGTTGTAACCGGCGTTGTTGTGATATGGGTACTTTGCTTTGTCCTGCGGCTTTTAAGCCCGGAATACTTTGGAGCGATGCCGCTTTTCAGCACAAGTTTTCCAAGTATCATTGCAGGTGTAGTGGTCGGGCTGCTGACGGTACTTCTGGCCATTGCTCTTATACACATCTGA
>CAMWQV010000310.1 GCA_947176425.1 uncultured Clostridia bacterium | reverse complement strand
CCGATCATCAGACCCGACCTCCCCCCTCCTCCCGGAAAAGGCGGCATTATCCTGCAAATCGGGGCCAATTACGGCGAGATCCTGGAGATCCCCCGCTTCTACCTCTCGGCGCGTGCCCTGGGCCTGGACGATATCAGCATCGCTACCCAGGAACAGGCTTTAAAAGCAATGGGCGTTCTGCGGAAGGCCATCAACCGGGTATCCTATATCCGGGGCGACTACGGCGCGCTCCAGAACCGTCTGGAACACAATATGAACGATCTCGGTCAGGCCGGGGAAAACATGTCCGATGCGGAAAGCCGTATCCGGGACGCGGATATGGCGGAGGAGTACACAAAATTCGTGAAGCTGAATATTCTCCAGCAGTCCGCCCAGGCCATGATGGTCCACAGCAACGAGGACGCTAACCGGGTTCTCCAGCTGCTGCAATGATCGAATGCCGGACTGAGAGAATGAATAAAAAACGCCGTTCCCAACGAACCGGGGAACGGCGTTTCAGCAAAGTATATTTTTCCGGCAAAACGGAAGAATACAGAAAACCGGTCTTGACGGGATGAATTCCCTATGGTAAGATAGGAATTAAGAGATCGGGAGGTCGTTATGAAAATTTCCGCCAAAAGCCGTTACGCCCTGCGGCTGATGCTCGCCCTGGCTATGGAAGACCAAGGCGTGAATCTGTCTGTCAAGTCCGTCGCCGAAAGCCAGAATATCAGTGAAAAATACCTGGAACAGATTATTCCTGTCCTGGTGCGCGGCGGCCTCGTTTGCAGCGTCCGCGGCGCGCGGGGCGGCTATCACCTCAGCAAAGACCCGGAAGAATATACCGTCGGCGCGATTCTCCGCACCGTTGAGGGCAGTATCGCGCCCGTCTCCTGCCTGGATGACGAGATCAATCAGTGCGCCAGATGCAAGGAATGCGTGACCCTGGACCTGTGGGCGCAGGTTGACCAGGCCATCAGCAACGTCGTTGACCACGTTACCCTGGCCGATTTGGTCGATAAACAGCGCAGAATCGACGCCCGCTGCCATTCCCCCGCCAAAGGCGCGTGCTAAAATGCTATTGACAATTTTCCTGTTATGCTGTATGATATCTAAAAATTGTAATTCCTATTTCACTATAGGGGATTCGGAAAACACTGCCGGTTCTTTTTCCGCCGGCTGAGAAAGAAGGTCTGTTATGTTCGTTTACGCTGACAACGCCGCTACCACCGCCATGAGCAAAACCGCCGCTGACGCCATGCTTCCCGCGATGCAGGAACTCTACGGCAACCCCAGCAGCCTCCACCAGAAAGGCAGAGAGGCAAATATGGCCCTGCTCGGCGCACGCGAGACGGTCGCGCATTGCCTCAACGCTGACCCCAAAGAAATCTATTTTACCGGCTGCGGTACGGAAGCCGATAACTGGGCGATTTTAGAAGCTGCCCGTCTGGGCGCGGAAGCCGGAAAAAAACATATTATCTCCGATACCATCGAACATCACGCCGTACTGCATACCCTGAAAAAACTGGAAAAACAGGGTTTTGAGGTGACCTATCTCCCCGTCCATGAAAACGGCCTGGTCCGTCTCGGCGAACTGGAAGCCGCGGTCCGGCCCGATACCTGCCTTGTGACTATCATGTTCTGCAACAACGAAATCGGCACCCTTCAGCCCGTGCGGGAAATCGGCGCGCTGTGCCGGGAAAAAGGCATTTTGTTCCATACCGACGCCGTGCAGGCGGTGGGCCATGTCCCCGTGGACGTGCAGAAAGACAATATCGATATGCTGTCCCTCTCCGGCCACAAGTTCCATGCCCCAAAAGGCGTCGGCGCGCTCTACTGCAAAAAGGGCGTCAAACTGAAAAACTTTATCGAAGGCGGCGCGCAGGAACGGGGACGCCGGGGCGGGACGGAAGCGATCCCCGCGATTCTCGCCATGGCCGCCGCCCTCCGGGAAAGCTGCGGGCATCTGACCGAAAATATGGAAAAAGTCACCGCCATGCGGGATAAGCTGATTGACGGCCTGAGCAAAATCCCCTGCGCCCGCTGCAACGGCGACCCGGAGCACAAGGCGCCGGGAATTGTCAGTTTCTGCTTTGAGGGCGTCGAAGGGGAAAGCCTCCTCCTCCGTCTGGACCTGGCCGGTATCTGCGCCAGCTCCGGCAGCGCCTGCACCAGCGGTTCCCTGGACCCCAGCCACGTCCTGCTCGCCCTGGGCCTCCCCCATGAAATCGCCCACGGGTCCCTCCGCCTCAGCCTCTGCGAGTACAACTCCATGGAGGACGTGGACTATATTCTGGAACAAGTCCCGGAAGTTGTCCGCACCCTCCGCCAGATGAGTCCCGTGTGGCTCCATATGCTCGAGCATATGGATGACCCCTATCAATCTTAAAATTCAGTTCAGAAAGGATCAAGATGCAATCATGGCTATGGAATACAGTGAAAAAGTGATGGAACATTTCGCGCATCCCCATAATGTCGGAACCATTGAGGACGCTGACGGCATCGGCGAAGTCGGCAACGCCAAATGCGGCGATATTATGCGCATGTACCTCAAAATCGATGAGAACGAAATTATTCAGGATATTAAGTTCCAGACGTTCGGCTGCGCGTCCGCCATCGCCACCAGCTCCATCGCGACCGATATGATCAAGGGCCGTCCCGTCAGCGAAGCCCTGACGCTGACCAACAAGGCCGTGGTGGAAGCGCTGGACGGCCTGCCGGCCGTGAAAGTCCACTGCTCCGTCCTGGCGGAACAGGCGGTCAAGGCGGCTGTCGCGGATTACTACAAGCGCAAGGGCGTCCCCTGTGACGAGTGCGAAACTTGCGTGAGCTGCGTGCATGAACACGATCATCGGGAAGAAGAATAAATAAAATATGACAGCGCCGCTTGTTCCGAAAACTCCGGAAAAGCGGCGCTGAATCTTTTGTTCCTTATTTTTTCATGAGTATGCAGACGGGTAGTCTTCCACCAGAACCCCGTCCACGACCCGGACGCTTGGCCCTATGTACTGGACTTTCGGCGGATCGGCCCGCTGGGCTTCCAGCTGCTGCAAATACGCGTCGTACCGCGCGGCCAGCAGCTGCTGGTTTTGATGGTTCTGGTAGAGCGTCAGGCCGATATACGAACCCAGCGCCACTTCCGCTATGAGGCATAGGCAGATGAGCATGGTCAGGACTGCGGCGATGCGGTTATTTTTCTTCTCCTCCTCGGCGGCGGCCGCGGCCCGCGCTTCCCGGCGCGCCTGCTCCTCCGGCGGCAGCAGCTCCTCCGCTTCCGTCTCTGCGGGGGCCTGCGCTTCCTGCGGTTCGGCTGCGCTCTGCTCCACATTTTCCTCTTCCGGCATGTTTATGACACCTGCTTTCTGTTTCTGGACTCTGTTTCTCTCCTGCCCCTATCATACCATCTCCCTCCCGTTTATGCAAGAAAAATGTTGCTTCTCTGGAAGCTTTTTTTCTGGTAATTTTCCACAGCAGCGCGTAGAACATAGGAGGCTTTTTTTAGGGCTGAGGCGATGAATACCGGCAAAGCCGGGACGAAACCGGCCGTCTCACCGGTAGCGCTCCACGGCGAGATTGCCGTTTTGATACCAGCAGGCGGCGCGTCTCATAAAATCCTCCGTGACGCCGAAGAAGTCCGCCAATTCCCAGATTTCGGTTTTCCCGTTCCGGACGGCGTTCCAGAACGCGTCTCTGCCGATGAGGTGTTCAATCGCCCATTTATCGGCGCGGTTTTCATGTTTTTGCCTGATATCGCAGGCGGCGTACAGGTTATAAAAGCTGCCGGTGCAGCAATGGCCCAGCTCGTGGGCCAGGGCCGTGGTTTCAAAAGCGATGGAATCCAGTTTCCAGGGGTCCAGCGCGATACACATCCGTTCGTCAGGCAGCGTGACGGACAGCGACGGGGCCTGTTCCATGGAAAACCAATCGATTTCGATTCCGTATTCCTCAGCTTCTCTGTACAGGTCCAACAGTTCCTTCATTCTATGACCGCTTCCTCTTTTGGTTCATTTTTTGATTCATTTTAAAATGGATATAATCCTTTGCGTCCTGCCACAAGGCGTCCATTTCGTCGTCGGCGAGGCCGGAGCCGGAGAAGAACGCCACTTTGATATCCGACTCGCTGATTCTGCGTTCGTCCTCTTTGCCGCAGCCCAGCAGGGAATAGGTGGAGAAGATAAAATAGTCGGAGCTTTTGCC
>CAMWQV010000309.1 GCA_947176425.1 uncultured Clostridia bacterium | reverse complement strand
AAGCAGAAGGGCGTTTTGGAGACGGCGGTCTTTGAGCAGCGTATGGAGCAAAAAAACCGCCGGAAAAAAGAAATACAAGAAAATGGCGGCGTGCAGGGCCACGTTCACATCGTCTCCTGTCTGTTTGGATTTTTCGTATTCAGAAATTATATACCCTATGAAGGAAAAGGTCAAGAGGAGACGGGAATTTTGTCGATTTTGTTCAAAGCGGAACGCTGTGTTAAAGAAATTTTAATAATTTACATAACGTATTTTCCCGGAAAACGATGCAAGTTTGATGCGCGGCTGTGTAAAATATTTTTCTGCGTCAGGAACTTTACGGCCTTTCTGTCCGTCTATCTCTTTGGAAGACCGTATAAGACTGTGGTTCTATAATTATATTTTTGGAGGAAGTGCTTATGAAAATGACAGTGAAACTGACCGCGTTCCTGCTGGCGGTATGTCTGGTTCTGTCTCTTGCCGCCTGCGGGGACAAAAGCAAAAATACCCAGCAGCTCAGCGGCAAGGTCTATGTCCCGGAGTTCACCGATGTGCAGATGACGAATGTCGAATATATCAATCAGGGCTGCATCAGCGGGGAGGATATGTTTTTTGCCGTATCGATCAGGGGCGAGAAAAAGACTGAGACCTGGACAGATCCCGAAACCGGCGACAAGGAGGAATATGAGTATTACGAGCAGCGCAACGGCATTTTACGCGTACCTCTCACCGGCGGCGCGGCCCAGGAGCTGGACGAGTACGCGCTTCCGGACATCCCAGAGGGCGGCGAGGGTAATGTCTATCTGAACAGCATCGAGCCCGGAGAGGACGGTACGATCTGGGTCACAGAGGGCATGACCGTTTATCACTACGACTATCCGGAGGGCTACGACCCGGAAGCGAACCCTGGAGACAACTGGCAGTACCAGACCGATTATGAGGACAGCGTCATCCGCCGCCAGCTGGACAGGAACGGAAAAGAGCTGAGCCGCATGGAGCTGACCGGCCTGGAGGAAAAAGCGGGCATCGAGTATATTGGCAACACCGGTTTTGACCAGACCGGCAATATCTATATCATGACCGAAGCCAAAGTGATCGCGATGGATAAGGACTATAATAAACTTCTGGAACTGGCGGTTGATGAAAAATCCTGGGGAGATTTTATCCCGCTGGGCGACGGAAATATGGGCCTGCGTGTCCAGTATAACACTGAGGATACATACGGCTATCAGATGAAAGTCATTGACCTGAAAAATCAGGCGTGGGGTCCAACCTATGAACTGAGCCAGAGTTCTTACCGGGTGCTTACCGGCGGCGGAGATTATTTGTTCTATTATTTTAACAATGACTCCGTTTACGGCTGGAAAGTCGGCGCGTCAGAAGGCGAAAAGCTTTTCTCCTGGCTCAACAGCGGTCTGGACCGGAACGATATCGAATTTTGCAGCTTTCTGAGCGACGGACGCGTTGCGGCAGTGTCCCAGAGCTGGAATGACGACGGCACTGCCGCGGGAGAACTGGCTATTCTCACGCCCACTGACGCCAGCTCCCTGCCGGAAAAAACGACCCTCACAATGGCGGTCATGTGGGCGAGCTACGCTATCAAGAATAAGGTCCTGGAGTTCAACAAAAACAGCGATACCTGCCGCATTGAAGTGATTGATTACGCTGAGTACAATACCGGCGCGGACAACAGCGCGGGCCTGACAAATCTGAATACCGAGATTGCCGCCGGCAACATACCGGATTTGATTTATACCTCCGGCATTCCTGTCAGCCGATACGCCGCCAAAGGCATTCTGGAGGACCTCTGGCCCTATATCGATGCCGACACGGAAATCGGCGGACGGCAGGCTCTTATGGAACATGTGTTGGATGCCGCCAGCGTTGACGGGAAACTGTACTATGCGTTCTCCAGCTTCGGTATCCAGTCGGTCGTTGGGCCGACATCTGTCGTAGGCGACCGCATGACCTGGACCCTTGCCGACCTGCAAAATGCCCTTGCGTCAATGCCCGACGGCTGCACAATCTTCGGTGAGGACGATATCAAACAATATATGCTCAGCAATGTCATGTCGTCCAATCTGGACCAGTTTGTGGACTGGAAGACCGGAACCTGCTCCTTTGACAGCGACAATTTCAAAGCCCTGCTGGAGTTCTGCAACAGCTTCCCCGCCGAGTACAACTGGGAAGACCATATGGATGACGAATACGAAAGCGCGTATTACCGTGTCAGAAGCGGAAAACAGCTGCTTGTCAACGCCTATCTCTACGGATTTTCCCGCGGACAGCTGTTCGAGCAGCTTGTGGAGGGCGGCTGCTCCTATGTCGGCTACCCCAAACAGGACGGTTCCACAGGCAGCTGCTTCTACGTCAACGACAACAGCTTTGCTATCTCCAGCTCCTGCAAGGACAAAGACGCCGCGTGGTCCTTTATCCGGGAACTGTTTCTGCCCCAGGCTGATGAAGACCACATGAATTTCGGCGGACAGAGGTACTATTTTGACGGGTTCCCCATCAACAAGTCCGACTTTGAAAAGTACCGGGACGGTGAGATGAAGGAAGTCTATGCCACCGACGGGGACGGCGCGGCGATTCTGGACGATGACGGCAATCCCATTAAAGAACTGACCGATTCCTGGTATGTCAAGGATGACGAGCGGATCGAATATTATTCCGTGTCCCAGGAGGCAGTCGATAAGATTATGGCTCTCTATGAAGCGATTGACTCCGTATACGGCTACGATGAGAGCATTTATTCCATTATTGAGGACGTAACCGGCGCGTATTTTGCGGGCGACCGGGATGTGGATTACACCGCGGGACAGATTCAGAACCGCGTCCAGCTCTATATCGGCGAAAATATGTGACCTTAATATTTTCTTAAAAGAAATTGTTACCGGCTTGATAGAAGAATGATGCAAGTTTGATACACGGCCTCGTAGAATAGAGAACGTACCCGGCATTCTGTCTATCTAAAGGAGGTTACTTAATAATACTATGAAAAAAACGTATGGCAATAGACTGACCGCCATGCTGCTGGCCCTGTGCCTCGTGCTGGGGCTGGCGGCGTGCGGCGGCGGAAAAAAGAACGGCGGCGACGCAAACCAGCTCAGCGGAACCATCTATGTACCGGAATTTCTCGACCTGGACTTGGAGCTGGATTATACCGAGGGCGGCTGCTGTGACGGGGAAAATGTGTACATCGTAGGGGATATCAGCACCGAAACAGAGGTCACGGACCCGGAGACCGGGGAGACGTATTCCAGCTATGAGTCCCGCAGCGCAATCTACCGCATCCCTCTGGACGGCAGCGGCGCGGCGGAGCTGGAAAACTATACCCCTTCCTACCAGTTTGAGAACTATGACGAGGGCTATCTTTCCGTCGAAGATATCGCCGCGGGTTCGGACGGCACTATCTGGGTCACAGAGCGGGTGAATACCTATACCTTTAATCTTCCCGATGACTTTGACGAGGAGAAGGATAACAAATGGGAATATCAGAACCGTGAAGAGATGCAGCTCCTGCGCCAGCTGGACAGCACCGGACAGGAAATCGACCGGATTGAGTTTTCCTCCCTCAACGAACTCCTGAAGGCAAACTATATCAACTGTACCCTCATTGATGACAACAAAAATCTCTATGTCTGTTATGACAAAGAAGAGGGCGGCAGCGCGGTTTCCGTTGTGAAAGACAACGCGGTCCTCTTTACCCTGGACGATGATGTCTCCTGGCGGATGGTCCGCTGCAATGACGGCAGAATTGCCGTTGAATGCTATACCGAGGACGGCGGGGACCTGCTCCGCTGCATCGACGTGGACGGGAAAAAATGGGGGGACGAATACACCCTGGAAAACTACACCCGCAACTTATACGCCGGAACAGACAAATATCTTTTCTATTATAATACAACGGATTCCCTCTATGGGTATCTCGCGGATACACAGCAGGGCGAAAAATTGTTCAGCTGGAGTTCCGCCGATATCAACGCGGACGATTTGCAGTTCTTTTCCTTCCTGGAAGACGGACGGGTTGTCGCTATGACCAGAAGCTACGGCAGGAACGGCATGAAATATGAAATCGCCATTCTGTCGGAAGCAGACGCCTCCGTGCTGGCGGACAAGACGATTCTGACATACGCGACCATGTACGTCAACCAGCAGGTCCGGAACAATATTATTGAATTTAACCGCAGCAATACCAAATACCGTATT
>CAMWQV010000308.1 GCA_947176425.1 uncultured Clostridia bacterium | reverse complement strand
TACAGAAACAGGACAATCTCCGCGTCCTGTTCAATGGCGCCGGAGTCGCGGAGGTCTGACAGCATGGGCCGTTTATCCTCTCGCTTCTCGTTGGCGCGGCTGAGCTGGCTGAGACAGACAACCGGTACGTCCAATTCTTTCGCCATAATTTTCAGCATACGGGAAATGTCGCTGACAGCCTGCTGCCGGTTCTCGCCCGCATAGCTGCGCCCGCCGGAGGAACGCATCAGCTGGAGATAGTCGATGACCACCAGTCCCAAGTTGTCCAGACGGCGGCATTTGGCGTTGATATCCGCGGCGGTGAGCATGGGATTGTCGTCGATCCGGATATCGATATGCCGCAGAACACGGGCGGCCTGTGTCAGCTTGCCCCAGTCGGAATTGCTGAGGCGGCCCGTGGAAAGCGTGTTCAGGTCAATCATTCCTTCTGACGCCATCAGACGGATCAGCAGCTGTTCCCGTGACATCTCCAGAGAAAAGACCGCTACTGTTTTTTCTGTCTGCTTCGCCACGTTAAGGGCGATATTCAAGGCAAAGGAGCTTTTGCCCACACCCGGACGGGCTGCCAGCAGAATCAGGTCTGACCGGTTCAGACCGTGGATTTTGTAGTCCATATGGGAAAAACCGCTGGACAGTCCCGGAAGTTCGGCTTTCCCGGACGCCAGTTCGTTCAGGCGGTCCAGGAACGGTTTAATCAGCTGCGCAATGGGAATCAAATCCTGGGAACTGCGGCCCCGGCGGATTGCGTACACCCGCTGTTCCGCCGCCTCCAGAATCGCACCGGCCTCCCCCAGGCCCTCCTGCACCATTGCGGAGATTTCCCCCGCCGCCTTTGCCAGACTGCGCAGGAGCGTTTTGTCCCGGATGATTGACACATACTCCATCACGTTCGCGCTGGTAGGGGTCATCTCCATCAGCTGCACCAGATAATTGCGGGTAACATCCTCCTGAAAAGTCCCGTTTTTCTGCATCTCCTCCGCCACGGTCACGCCGTCAATAGGTTTGGAGTAGCTGAACATACTGTAAATTGTCTCAAAAATTTCACGATTCTGCTGGATATAAAAATCGTCCGGCTGGAGCTTGTCCATGACATCCTTGATACAGTCCGCATCAATCAGCATCGCGCCCAGCGCGGCCTGTTCCGCCTCCAGACTGTGGGGCATCTGGCGGGCAAGTAATTCGTCAATCGCCATAACGGGTCTTTTTCTCCCTTCTTCCACTCCCCTCAAAAGAGAACGGTCACTTTGCCTCTACCACCATGACATAGATCGTCCCGGTGACCTCATAGCCCAGTTTGGCTTTCAGCTGGTAGTTTCCATACGCTTTGATGGGTTCATCCATAACGATTTTCTGCTTTGCCAGCTCAATATTATACTGGCTGCGGAGGGCGTCAGAAACTTCTTTGCTGGTAACGGCCCCAAAGAGTTTTCCGTTGGCTCCGGCGCGGGCGGTGACTTTCACGGGGCAGTTTTTCAGTTTTTCGCTGATGGCTTCCGCTTCTGCCTTAAGACGGGCGTCTTCGGCTTTTTTCGCCTTGTCGCGCAGGTGCATGGTGTTCAGTGCGTCGGCAGTGGCGGGAACAGCCAGCTTGCGGGGGAGGAGGTAGTTGCGGGCGTATCCCTCTGCTACCTCGACGCACTGCCCGCGTTTGCCTTTGCCGCTGACATCCTGCTGTAAAATGACTTTCATGATACTATCCTCCTGATGATTCACAAATTTTATTCACCGTAAATTTTTTCAATAGACGCCAAAATCCGCTCCCGGACGGAATCCATCCCGATTGCCGGAATATGGCCTCCCGCGGCAGTGGCATTTCCGCCGCCGCCGAGGGGTTCTAAAATTAACTGTACATTTGGGCTGCCCAGGGAACGGGCGGACATGGAAATGCCGTCGCCCTGCCGGTAGAGAACGATAGACGCCTGAATCCCCTGCAATGTCAGCAGATCGTCCGCGGCTTTGGCGGCAGTGATGCGGGAGACATCTTTTTCCGCCAGGGCTAGGGCGATGTTGCCGTGGACCATCTGGGCCGTGCGGATAATGTCGTACCGCTGGATCATGCTGGGCAGGTCGCTTTGGAAATAACGCCGGACATCCGCCGTGTCCACGCCGGTTTTCCGCAGAAACGCCGCCGCCTCAAAAGTGCGCGAACCGGTGTGCAGGATGAAATTTTTGGTGTCCAGCATAATTCCCGCCATCAGCGCCTCGGCCTCCACCGGCAGAAGGTCGGGCGTTTCCACCAGATATTGCAGGAGTTCTGTCACCAGTTCCGAGGCGGAGGAGGCGGAGGTGTCATGGAAATTCAGCGCCGCGTTTTCGATATAGGCGGAGGCGCGGCGGTGGTGGTCAATGACGGCGACGCGGTTGCAGGCGTCCAGCAGCTGGCGGCTCTCCACCAGATCCGGACGGTTGGTGTCCACGACGACCAGCAGCGCGCCGGGCTGGGCATGAATAAACGCGTCCTGCCCGCTGATAAACACATCGTCGTATTCCTCCGCAGCGCAGAGCCGCCGCACCAGAGGCCGTGCGTTGTTGCCCTCCAGGTCAATGACAATCTGCGGTTTTTTCCCGCGTTTTCTTACGGCACAGCAGATACCCGCCGCCGCGCCCACAGCGTCCATATCGGCATACGTGTGGCCCATGATATAGACCTGTCCGGCGTCCTCAATCAGTTCTCCCAGCGCCTTTGCCATCACGCGGGATTTGACTTTGGTGCGTTTTTCCGCGGATTTCGACTTGCCGCCGTAGAACTGATAGTCGAGGCTGTCCTTGACAACCGCCTGATCCCCGCCGCGGCTGAGGGCCATTTCAATGGACTTTTCCGCCCACCGGAAGGCTTCCTCATAGGTATCGCAGTCTTTTCCGATGCCGATCGACAGAGTGGCGGTAATGCTGTCCTCACTGACCACCTGATGGATAGATTCCAGGATAGAGAATTTTTCCGCGACCAGTTTGTGATAGAACTGCTCATCACAGACAAACAGATATCTGTCGCGGTCATATTTCCGGAGCATTCCGCCGGAACCTGCGATACCGTCATAGAGTTTTTCGTCAATACGCGCCTGAACGGACGATTTTGCAGCATCACCGCCTGCTTTCATCATCTCCTCATAGTTATCGATCACGAAGACAGCCACCACTGGACGGCTGGCCTCAAAGACCGCCTGTAATTTCTGTGATCCGGTGATGTCGATAAAATAAGCGGTAATGATCTGGCTGGCGTCCGGCAGGCGGCTGACTGCGCCATAGACACGGTAAAAGTTGGCATCAATCTCAACGGATTCTTCCGCCTGACCGCCGTCTGCGATCCATTGATAATCGAAATTCGGGGCAAGGTCATGGATATTCATGTCAAAAACATTATCGCTTGCTTCTGACAGGTCAATAAACGCGTCGTTTGCCCAGACGATCTCTCCATTATCCACGCGGAACACAACCACAGGCAGAGGCGTATTCAGCAGCGTGTTCCGGCTGACGGAATCCACTCCGCCGGTAATGGTCTCGATGTACTGCATGGCAGAGCGCCGCCGCCTGGATCGCTGCCGCTGGTATATTATATATAGTATGACGATAGCCAGAGCTTCTGCGGCGGCCAGAAGCGGCTGGAGCGGGACGGCAGCGATAATAAACAAGGTCAGGCAGAGGAAATAGGGCTGAAGATTCGGTTCGATCAGCCGCGACAATTTTTTATGCACGAGCGTCTCCCTTCTCTCTTTTCCACCCTTCAGGCGGGTTTCGGACTGGTATGCCTGCCATTATAACACATCTTCTCCATAAAGCCAAGTAAAAATTAAAACAGTCAGCGCTGGGCGGGCATTAGTATTACTGTGAAACCTCCCCCGCATGGAGTAAGGAAAAGGGTATAGTTCCCCCTTACCCCCAGAAGAGAGAGGGAAAGATCAAGCAGGTAAAGCGGCAAGGGCGGTGCTGGGTTTCCAGCCCAAAGCCGAGAGTTTTTTCAGGTAGGCATTGATCTTGCGTTCCTTGTTGAATTGGTTATAATAGCCAGCCCCAAGGTCGCGAAATGGGAGTCCATCCTTCAGCACATGATAAATCGCAATCAACATGGAATGAGCAACAGCGACATAGGCTCTTTTCTTTCCGCGGTGGGCACTGATTCTCTGGAATTGCGCATAAAAGTACGAGTTTTTGTTCTTGACCGCGGAATGGGCACAAATGACCAAAGTGGAACGCA
>CAMWQV010000307.1 GCA_947176425.1 uncultured Clostridia bacterium | reverse complement strand
CAGGAGTTCGGCCTGAAAATGTGACAGCCTAGAACGGCAAAAAAAGCGCCTGGCCTTTCCGGTCAGGACGCATTGATTGGCAGCTGATTTCCTACCACAAATCCTATCCTCTACTACCACTTAAAATACCACTTACACGCTGGAATCAAACGGGAAGAAAAGGAAGCATATGAAAAGTCCAGCAGAAAAACAGGTTTGAAACTTTATAGATTTTATCAGATTTCGGAATTATATGATGTATAAAAACAGCGGGGAAGCAGGGCGGATAATTCGATTCCCGTACCCTGCTCCAGAGAGAATCCCCCGAAATCAGGCGGTTTCGGGGGATTTCAATAACTTTTCAGCTTGAAACGGATTTGCCTGTCCGATTGTGGAACGCTATTTGGAACGCTAAGGAAATTGGAACACAATCTACCTGGACAAGCAACCTTTCAAAACGTTCCTTTGTGTCTGCTGGACTTGGTTGTTCCACCACTTCACAAAGTCATCGGTTCTGACACGATACTGCCGTCCAATCTTAGCCGCCGGAATGTCTCCCACAGCAAGCATACGGTCGATGTTGACCCTGGAGACCTGGAGAATGTCAGTCATGTTGGCGACAGTCAGATAGGGATCGTACTCGGCGATGAGGTGGGATAAAACGGAATCGCTGGACTTGCTTGGATTTTGTTTCAACTTGATTTCCCCCTTTGAAATTTGATAGATGTAATCCGGGATGTTGCTCACCGTCTCCAAGAAGAATATATATCCGTGGAAGCGGGATATATGGTTTGAGTCGATCAGATATTATCATGACAGTTCGATCTCTAACCTACGTTCCCGCTCTAATTGCCGCTGTCGGATACGCTCCTCGTTTCGCTCTTTGACTGCACGTTTCCGATCTCCGGCAAAAGTGTGTTCTCCTCTCTGCTCCCGCTGCCAGTCAATGCGGCTCAGATGGATGGTTGGTTCACGGTCATATTCACCCTGCACTTCTAAGCTCTCATGACTAACTCTAACTTTCAATCCGTTCCGTTCATAGGCTTGATTCTGTATCCTTGCCCACTATTCACGCCAAACATTGACATATTTCCGCTTGTCATATTCTCTGTCCTTTTTCTCACTGAAACCGTCCGGCCCAACAGTCCGGTTCGGCACGATGATGTGGGCGTGTGGATTGTTTCTGGACGGGTCAGTCTCATTTCTGCCTTCATGAATTGTTGCTATCGCACACAAGTCATGGTCCACAAAGCTGCGGTTGATATACTCGCTGACAATCCAAATCAACTCGCGAATGGGCAGTTCGTTCGGCAAAGAACCTATAAACTCCCGTGCAGTGCGGGCATCGTAACGTACCTCTGCATCTTCTATTTCATCACATAGATTTTGAAGATCGTAAAATCCAGACGGTGCGCCGCTAGGCTGGAAGATGTGCCTGTACAGAACATCATTTCTTTGGTGATAACAGGTCTTGTTGTTGTAATTGTCATACAACTGTTCCCCACTGATGTAGTTTGCCAACCTCGTAACAGACCTCCCCTTTCCTCGACTGATGACCCTGACCTCCATATGATAATTTGCCATAGACAGCTATCTACCTTCCCTCCGATGTGTAAGTGGACCCTTCTTCCTTTTGCAAGGGCACGCTGTAACGTGCCTTTGCCATAAGCTTCTCCATCAATTTGTGGTCAGCAGCCAGTACCGACAGAAGAGCTTCCAGAGACGTAAATCTATCGGCGTTCTCTGCTTTGGTTCCCGGTTCCAGACTACAGAGTCCCTGAAAATACTTCGTAACCAATTCGCCGATGATGTAATTACGGCGCTGATCTTTCTTTTTCTGAGCCTCCCGTTCCTTACGTAATTCTGCTCTTCGCTGCTTCTCAAGTTTTGCAGTCCGCTCCTTGCTTTTTGCAATTCTTTCAACAAGTGTACTTGACACAGCAATCACTTCCCTTCTAGCAACAGAGTTGGATTCTGTCTGAAACAAGTGATCTTTTCCAAACGGCAGAATCTCTCTGGTCCTGGATGCAGAAGCACGACATCCTTCAAGGATGCAAATTCGTGGGGGTAGATAATCGGTGCCCTAGATTCGTTGATGCTGGCGCTGTAACCTAACGGACGACCACACTCGTCATAGTTTGCGGCAATCCCTCTGGACGGAACATCTACAGTTCCGACCAAGTCCGAAAAATACTTCTGTGATTCGGCGTCAGAAGCGTTGAGGATGGCTTTGTATGGGCAGTTATCCAGAATAGCACGCCGGGTAACTTTCCCGTAGGTCTCATCAAGGTCAGCCAAGCTTTGACAGAAAATGGAGATGGTGACATTCTTACTGCGCAAAATTCGCAATGCGGATGTAAACACGTCAACCTTCCCATACTGTGGAAACTCGTCCAGCAGCAACAGTGTTGGCTTTATTCCTGCGCCCTCTGGTTCATATTTCTCCGGGCGTCTTTCCAGTGTACGTATTAACTGGGTCAGCATAAGCCGCATGACCCCGCTCCACTGGTCGAGCCGACTTTGATCTACCCGAATAAAAATATCTTTCTCTAGCTCCTCCCACCTGATAGGAGCCTTGGGGTCATCCTCAGAGGATGATAGAACTTCCTGAATTAGTGAATCCGTAGCAAAAACAGAAATATGGTTATGCAGCTCCATGCTAACCCCTGTCAATGTCTTCGTGTTCAAGGCCAAATCAGGGTTTATGCAGATCCCAGCAAGAGGGTCTTCGCTAATCTTCTGAATCAGGTTCAATAGTCCAGTACGCTTTATTTCCAGCATAGAATCAATAAAATCCCCAAGTTGAAAAAATAGACGATACCACCGGTCAAGATATTTCGGGCAGATTCGACCCAAAATGGCTCTGTAGTATTGGGTGGCAAAGGTATGATAGCCTGCGCTATTTCACGAGCATTCTGAATTAGGTTGTTTTCACTGTCTTGACGCAGAAGATAGAACGGATCGTACCAGAAATAGTTCTTCGCTCCATCAACCATGTACAGAATTATCGGATGCCGTCGAGTGGCCCATGTCAGCACATCGCCTTTGAAGTCGAACGAGAAGATAGGGCCTTTCCAGGTATGAATGGTTGGGATGGCAATGCTGCTGGTTTTGCCGGACGAACTTCCCCCAAATACCGCGATGTGTCCATCGTCCTCCTGGTGTTTCCCTACTGGCTTTCCGTATGATTCACCAAAAGTAAAAGCAGACTGACGGCAAGAAGTAAGCTCCAATGAGAACGGTATGTTATAACCCTCGCGTATATGGATGCTTTCCAACATTTGCTGTCGAAATATGCTTAGGCTGTCCGTTAAGGGCATAAGGCTGAGTATTTCATCATCTTTCTTTTTGCGCTTCTTTTTGTGGTTCTTTTTCTTCCCCTTTTTGGAGTAATTTTTAGGGGACAAGATAAATCTGTAATTCCTAGTAGGAAGAGGTCTTTCCGTTTCATCAGATACGTCATCTACTTGTTCTACCTCGATGACATCTGCCTGTTCTACCTCGTCCTCGGGGATGATGACGGTTTCCTCCATATCCATCGGGCTGTTGGTTGCATAATTTCCCATTTGATAAAAGCTCCTTTCGTAATTTGCAGTAAAATTGGGTACTTACGGCGAACCGGCCACATGGACCGGTTCGCCGTAGTATAGACTAGTTATACTAGCGAGCGAAAAGATTTACCAGTTACAAGAAGTCAGCAGTTAATTGGATATAGCAAGAGTTTGCAAAGTATTATCAGCGACAGGTTTCAAGGAGTCAAATAACTGAACTTTATCGCCAATCAGCTTTTTCAGAATGTGGAGATTTTCTTTTGAGGTACTGTCAATGATAGCATCAATCCTGTTTTGGAAGTCAGTGAAATTGTCGTAGTAATGAGAGCGCAGTTCGCCCTTGACGAATTTCCAAAGGCGCTCGGTCAGATTCAGGTCAGGACTGTAAGGTGGTATGTATTGGAGGGTGATTCCCAGTTCAGCGGCAAGGGTTCTGACAGCTTCACATTTCTGGTACCTAGCATTATCCAGCACGATATGGACCACCCGGTCCGGAAATGCTGCGGAAACTTTCCGCAGCATTTCACAGACTTCGGTGGCCGTGATATAAGTATCGTTAGCTACTGTCAACACCTTTTTCGTGGCATAATCAATGGCTCCAAGCACATTGTAGCGCTTACGGCCGGAAAATGTCAGGACGAACCTGCGGAATTTGCAGTAAA
>CAMWQV010000306.1 GCA_947176425.1 uncultured Clostridia bacterium | reverse complement strand
TCTCAAAACCATTAATTTTTCACTATTTTTATTAAAAATGGACTGTTACATGTCCGATAGAAGAAGGAAGAAGTACCATCGAAAATTTTGCGGTGGAGCATAGGAAAAGCACCGCACCTGAAAAAGATCCTGCTGCGGGTAAAAATTGTAGTCACACTTGCTGGACTTTGGTTGCCCAACCTGTGTTTTTCACCGTTGAAAATAAAAATATCACCTCCCTCAAATTGATTGCACGGAAAAAGAGTACCCTACTATATATCTATAGATAAACAAATCCAGATAACTGCACAGAACACACTGATTTTGCAGTATACAAGGTGCAATTATTTTGTCTATACATAGTCTACGCATAGAAACAGATTTGTTCAATCCTACGGTTTTGCTTATTTATAGTAATCTAAATCCGTGATGTTCGCGTGTGTACAAATAAAAAGCAACCCGTGCAATGGATTCAACCAGTTTAGGTTGAATTTCTCACTCTGAGAGTGAAAGCTATCATGTTATGGAAATGCAGGCATTCTCAGTCATTCTGCTGTGTTATGCCATATAGATAGGTGCATATTACGGTGCTTATGAGATAAAAACAATTACCAAATCCATATGAGCAAATTAGTGATTCTGGAAATTTTCGGAACTTTTTCTGATGATTTTATCGCATTTTGGCAATGATACAGTCAGAATTCGGCTGAAATGAGGTGGGACTATAATGAGTTCATCTGTACATTTTAATTTTGATGCAGCACAGCTTCCTGTAAAGAAAGAAATATTGCCGATCGGTGAGGGGTTTTTGCCAAAAGACTTTTTGACAGAATTATCAGACTCCAGAGTGATGTGCAAAATTGATATGGCAGTGGACCATTTTCGCAAATCCATTATTCGTGAAGCCAGAAAAACGCGATCTGAAGCACCGTTTATATCTAAACCAGCGTATATATTGAACCCAAAACATCGGCATCTTGATGAAAAAGAATTGGTAGCATTGCTTTCCGATTCCGAAACCCTTTTTTCACCGAATTATCAGCAATATAGAACGGATCACCAGTTCTATCTCAAATATGGGGAGTTACAAGGGAAAACAAAAGAGGAACAAATTATCTTTTGCAGAGAACGCGCACTTGCGTCTGTTCCAGGCCATCTTAAAGAACAGGTTGTTCAATTTTTGATAGAGTTTCAGGAATTGATGACGGAGAAAAGGTGGTCCGCTCAAACAGCTGAAGAAAATTTTATTTCTGAGGTTGTCAGGCGTGAACTATCCAAAGACGAGATACGGCGTTTCGCATTGTGGTGCATAGGAAATTTGTGTGTTGAGCAAACTGGTGAACAGACTACGCTTGATGAGCAACTGAGGAAAGACTTCCCGGAAATCAAAATAGCCTTAACAGAATCAAAAATTTTGTATCAGGATCTTTTTGAACTGATACAAAATAACCCCGATAGCTTTCGCAATGAATATAGAAGGATATTAGCCTTTTTCCATAGTTATCCGCAGGCTAAAAAGGTTTTAGAACGGTGGATTCCTGGTATACGGATACATGAGGATAGTATGCTTGATTTCATGCTGGCGCTTAGTCTGTATTTATTTCATTGCAAGGATATTCTTACAGTAAAAAAGGAACGGGGGCATTATCGGCGAACATACAGAAAATGTGATGAAAACAATTACAATTCTTATATGAGAAGACAAGAAATATTGTCTGATGTCGTAGGACGCTATAAATCTTGGTCTAAAGAAGATTTAGATAGCGCATTTTTTAACCTTTTTGAGTTTTCGGTTGACTCTAGCGTCAGTAAGCTAAGCAAAATCAAAATGCAGGAAGGGATGTCCACACTCTGTAAGTTGACAAAAACCTACCTGAGCAATTCGGGGCATAATGTACAAAACTTCAACGAAGAATATGCACAATGCGTCATCAGATCGGTATATCATACCGGAAGCGAGCAATTATCGCACAAAGATAGAATTAAAACATTTCCTTTCCGCTATATGATGGTCTGCATTGCAGGCACGAGCAGACTCTATTCTTCCGCAGTAACGATAACTGAGGAAGATATATCAGCCGTAATCAAGAAGCCTTATTTTGCGAAGCCATCAAACAAAACGCAGCGTATAGAGCGAATTCGGTTTTTGAATAAGTTAAATCAAATATGCTGTCTGGATCGAGAAGACAAATCTAAAAATTGGAAATACTTTCTCCAAGTTCATGGAGCAGCTATTGAATCTCCGGCGGAATGGGATCTATGGAAAGAAATCATATATGGCTATGGCCGTGATGATGAGAAGGAAACATATGAAGACATTCCCCCAATCGAACTTACCCTGCTTTGCAGTGAGTTTTTGCGCAGTTGTTTGCCTGTTCAGTACCAATTTTTATACTGCTACGAGGGCGGTCAATATCCCCACTTAGGCGGGTTTGCTAAGTTTTTACACAAATATTCGGAGGGATTAAGGTGTTGTATTCAAAGAATTAAAACAAACAACAAAAAATGGGATGACCCAGTGAAAGCGTATATGAAATACGGGTCCGCACACACCTATGATATTATGAGCATCCAAAAATTGTGTGAAAAGATTTCAAATAAGATCCGTTGGAAATCCATTCCCGGAGCATCTGAGAGTGACCTTCGAGATTTTTGCAGAAAAGCTCATTCAGATGACAACTCCGCAGATCAGGCCATTACAAAGGAAGTAGCCAATATGAGAATTCTTCTGGTGGAAGCGGCATTTCGCCACATATTAGCAGAAAATGCCGAGAAATTACTTCGTAAGCATATAATTGATGTATTCAACTCTAATCGGGATTTTAGTATCTGCCTACTATAAACGGGAAAAAATTTCGCTTGCTTCAAGACTATCTATTCCCTTTTTACTTGATTGTAAAAGGCAAAAAGGAGACAGATCGGCTGTTCTCCTTTTTGTGGTGGCAATCACCCTGGGGCAAACATAATTGCTCACTCTTGTAAGTTTCTGTAGAGCGTAGACTTTTTTACTCCGGTCAGGGATTCAATCTCTTTGATAGAATACTGCTGTGTGTTATATAGCTTGATGGCCTTTTTTACAGCATCGGAGCTTGTTCTGGGTCTACCGCCTGTCCGTCCCCTAGCTCTGGCTGAGCGCAACCCCTCGCGGGTGCGGTCGGCGATCACATCTCGCTCAAATTGGGCTATTGCAGACATGAGTGTAAAGAGCAGCTTCCCAGTGCTGGTTGAGGTGTCGATCTGCTCTTTCAGACTTACGAGGTGAACGCCCTTGGACTGAAACAGCTCCGTCAACTCGATCAGGTCTTTGGTGCTGCGGCCTAATCTCGACAGACTTTCAATCACCACTGTATCACCCTCGGTCATTCGGTCAAGCATCTTAGACAGTTCCGGTCGGTCACGTTTCGTTCCAGTCATTTTCTCATTATAAATGATATCCACTCCGTACTTCTGGAGAGCGTCAATCTGTCGGCTGAGGTTCTGCGATTCTGTACTGACACGGGCATAGCCGAATATATAGTTCTTCATAACTTCTCCTATTCCGTCCCAATAACGTATGACAACTGGGACTTTGATTTTGGGACGAGTTCTGGAACAAAATGCCCCTCGAAATCGTGTGGTTTCGAGGGATATTTTGCCCTTGAAAAATCCGTCCCATAAACGTTCGTTTGTAGGAAAACTTCCATTAGCTAAACAGCTTATGTCTTCCCCGATAAATCTGCGGGACCTTTTCCTTACAACTGGGTTCGCCTTCAATATACCGAACCGGTTCACTGCGGCCCAGCAGACAGGCTGTAGGCTGGTCATCGAACGCAGCACCCAAGCGGACATCGCACAAAAGCGGTGCTTTATCTCCACCGATTTCCAAGTCTACTTCGCATTTCACCAGAAATTGCATTTTTTCACCTCCTTACTCAAAGTTGTAAGACAAGTTACATTATATGGGCTGTACTCTCCATCAAAGCATCCAGCGAGATTACGGCATCACGGAGATCATATGGAGCTGCACAGAATCCGTATCGAACTTTAGAACTTTTACAGTTCAGCAGCTCATACTTTAACTGCATAAAGATATATCCCTTCAAGCTCTTGGCACCGGGACGGTACAGTTCTACCGCACGAATCAGCCGCATTGCAAGATTTTGGTATACATCATCCCTATCTAACCTAAAAGTCGGATTATACGCACTCAAAACGCGAAGTAGTTTGAGAAACGAG
>CAMWQV010000305.1 GCA_947176425.1 uncultured Clostridia bacterium | reverse complement strand
AAACAATCGGCTCTATGATGCAAGAGGCCGCTTGTTTGAAATTGATGGCGACGAAGATCTTCTGAAGACAACAACCGCTAAAGCACTCAAAGAAAATCTACAGCAGTATGTGCGAAAAAAAGTGGAAGCTGTCATTGGCAACGACAGAAAGAATCTGAAGGTTTCCGAGCTGACAGATGGGTCGTTGTTGAGGAAAATCAACTATGAAAGAAACTATGAAGCTGCAAAGGCAGCTCGCATTGAATTTCTGAGAAATGACAGCTATACTCCGCCGGTTTTTCAGTGTCTATATACGCCAGACGAGTGGACGGATGAATCTATGATGTCTTATATTTTAGACCCGGACAGCTATGCAGAAAGCGAAAAGGAAACATTTATCGATGGACATCAGGAGAATATGCTTTTATGCTTCCTGATGAACGATGCGTTGAATAAGGAATATGAAGCAATTCTGAAAAACGTCAACGATCCTGTCCATATTATCAAGCAAATCATGTCTGCGATGAAAAATTCGACCGCAAAGACTGTCAACGTAACCATCGTTAAAAACGGCGTTGAGTTTACGTTCAAAACAAACGCCGACAGCCTGCGTATAGACTGCCAAAGCTCTTATTCAACATGGGATATAATTACAGCAGACCGCAGAAAGTTTCAAGAGCTGTTTGGAAAAAGCGCATACTATTATCCGCAGGAAATCATCCGTATTACATATGGGAAAAAAATCCTGTACGAAGCGGAAAATAGACAATGAACGAACAGGAGAAGTAATATGACATAGCTGACAGATGGAAGGGAAAGGAATATCGAAAACAGGATTGATCGCTGTGCTGAGGCAAACTTCCTGACATAAAACGCAAACACAGCGTTTTCATCAAATATTCACACTACCAGAAAAGCAGAGAGTCAGTCCTTCGGGATTGGCTTCTCTGCTTGCTCTATACTAAGCTCCCCACTGTATACTTACCTGCAAGGAATATTGATCAGCAGAATTATGTGGAATCAGAATGGATTCTTTTAGGCCGGCAGAAAGGACTGTTGGCGGCTGTATCTGTCGAAAAAATCGGTACATCTCCCCCACTGCCATCTGTGTCAGAATTAGCTGTGGAGGCTACGAGTCCCTAGAGACTTGCAAAACAAAGGTAGAATTTGGGGAGCAAGCTGAGGAACCTATTGTCTGCCTTCCCTCAATAAGATTTGCTAGTGCGAGTCTTTACAGACATTAACCACAGGAATCCGCCGGTAAGATGACAGCACCGCCGCAGGGAGGCATCTCAGAAGTCCTGCCCTCCTGCTCTTTGCTTGCCGGCCGGCGAAAAAGAAATATGTCCAAAAGCCTAAAAGCGAGACAGACGGATTTCTCTGTTTCCAAAGGACGTGGCTTCCTCCCCAAAATAGATAAATTTTTATAAATTTAGGGGTGATTGCATATGATACTATAAACCGGCAAGTAGGCTAAAGAAACGAAAACAAGCAAAAAGCGTCAATATCGAAAGGAGAAAAATATGAATAAGGAATTTATGGATTGGTTGATTTCCAGCGGCATGAGACCATTTTTCTTCCGTGAAAAACATGGACTCGAATATGCTGTTACCAGAACAGAGATCAACGATAATTTTGACTATTTGTTCTGCCAACAGCGCTGTGACGGAGAAACGCTTTCCAGAGACCGCAGCTTAGAATACATAGGAATCTATTGCAGAAAAGACAGGCAGTTCTATGATGCGGCGGGCTGCTTATACGAAATCGTTGGTAACGAAGATATTTTGAGAGCAGCAACCGCCAATGCCCTTAAAAAGAATCTGCAGCAGAGCATATGCGAAAAAGTGGTCTCTGCTTCGCCAGTTTCCCTGTGTTTTTATGAGCCGGAGGATTGGACGGAAAATGCTTTGCTTTCCTACATTCTGAACCCCGATGAGTACGTAGAAAAAGAAGCGCAGGCATTGATTAGAGAGTATGAGGCAATCTCGAACAGCGCAGACGATACCGGTCGTGTAATCAAGAATATCATGTCTGATATACCCAATATATGGCTAAAGGTAGTTACCGTTACCGTTGCTAAAAATGATATTATCTTTACATTCAATATGGAGGCCGAAGAGCTGCGTTCAGATTTCGAACAGCATTATTGGATATGGAATATTATTGGGCCGGTCTGCGAAAATTTCGATGAGTTTTTCGGAGATGAATACTACTATCCGCAGGAAATTCTCCGGATTACGTGCAATAAAAAAGTGCTGTACACAGCAGAAAGATAAACGGATTTGGTGAAATTGAAAGGAGAAAAATATGAATCAGGAATTTATGAAATGGCTGGCCTCGGACGATGCACCCTTCTTCTTTTTCGAGGGACGTTACGGCGGCAATGGTACGGTTGTCAAAATGAAGAAAACAGATAGTTTGTACTATCTGTTTTGTCAGATGAGTTATGGCAAAGAGTGGCTTTCCAGCTGCGATAAGTTCGAATATATAGGGCTTTACTGCATAAAAGACAATCGACTCTATGATGCAAGAGGCCGCTTGTTTGAAATTGATGGCGACGAAGAACTTCTGAAGAGAACAACCGCTAAAGCGCTCAAAGAAGATCTACAGCAGCGCGTTCGAAAAAAAGTGGAAGCTGTCATTGGCAACGACAGAAAAAATCTGAAGGTTTCCGAGCTGACAGATATGTCGTTGTTGTGGGAAATCAACAGGACAAGAGAATATAGAGCTGCAAACGATGCACGCATTCAATTCCTGAAAAATGACAGCTATACTCCGCCGGTTTTTCAGTGTTCGTATACGCCGGACGAGTGGACAGATGAATCTATGATGTCCTATATTTTGGACCCAGATGGCTATGCGGAAAATAAGGCGCAGTCGTTCATTGATAACTATCAGCAGGATATGCTTTTATGCTTCCTGATAAACGATGAGTTGAATAAGGCATATAAGGCGATTTGGGAAAATGTCAATGATCCCGTGCATATCGTCAAAAAAATCATGCTTGCCATGAAAAATTCGACCGCAAAGACCGTGAATGTCACTATCGTTAAAAACGGTGTTGAGTTCACGTTCAAAACAGACGCCCACGAACTGCGCATGGATTGCAAAAGCTCTTATTCAACATGGGATATCATTGCGGCAGACCGCAGAAGGTTCAAAGATTTGTTTGGACCACATACATATTATCCACAGGAAATTATCCGGATTACATATGGGAAAAAAGTTCTGTATGAAGCGGAAAATAAGCAGTAAACGAACAGGAGGTATAACATGACACAGCTGACAGATGGCAAAAAAACAGTGGAAATCTCCATGAGCGAATGGATTGGGACAGAATATACGCCAGATTGGAGCAACGATTTCTTTGGAACCGGCAGCCTCCCTCTTGTTTGGGTAGATGCGCTGAACGAAGAAGCCCACAAAGTAGAAGATGTCGATCACTGCATCGACCAGGCAAAGGATTGGGAAAATTATACTGGCGATTTCTACGATCCTGAATCACAAGAGTGGAATATTGAGAATGGGATTGAGCGCTATGTTGAGGTGAATATCCTAGCATAAAGCAAAAACCCAGCATTTTTCATTAAACATCCATGCTAACAACAAAGCAGAGAGTCAGTTCTTCGGGATTGGCTTCTCTGCTTTTCTTTATACTTGGATTAACCGTATATCCTGCCTGCGCATTGCGTTGATTGGCAGCGTTGCACCAAATGCGGCAGCTTCTCTGTGTAGCCGGCATGAAGAACACCTGCGGGGCTGCATCTGCGGTGCTTTCAAACACAGAGGCATCTGACCTTCCGGTTTAGCATCTGCGTCTGGCGGCAAAACAATACGCCTTCCTCCCTGTTCTCACTTGAATTGGCTGCGGCAGGCGGCAGATGTGAGTCTTTAGAGACTTGCAAGACAAAGGCTGGTTCTCTGGAGCAAGATATAGCATGAAGCGGTTGCCTCGAATATGTTCATGAAAGCAAAAGAACTTCTCGTTCTGAAAATATAAATAAACCTCGACAGAACAATTTGCTAATATAGTTTTTTCGGTCATCAAAATGATGACCGAAAGTCAACTCGCTAACTTTGTATAATTACGGCGGATATTTATAATATTTCTTTCGCTTTATGAATTTTTCAAAACTTATTTATAAAGAAATTTGATGTTGGTATGGGAGTGATTTATTACACGTGTAAACTCTAGTTCAGGAATTCCGACAATATAA
>CAMWQV010000304.1 GCA_947176425.1 uncultured Clostridia bacterium | reverse complement strand
GCCGGGACTACCAGCTGTCGGTGGAATTCACCATCAATGTGGAGCAGTTCCTGAATGGCATCGACAGCATAGAGAAAAACGGATAGCTCCAGAATGTCAGCGGGACAAGCTGCTTGACAGATTCTTTCAGCTGAGATATACTCTATATCAAGATAAGTATCAGACCTTATGGACCTGAGTCTTGATGGGGTGGCCGAATGAAAAATCAGCGCTCTCTCGCACATTTGGGGTGGTACACCGGATGATGCGGGAGCCCGAAGAACCTATACCCCAATTTATGGAATGTCATTTAATCGCCTGTGTCTGAACGCAAACAGACAGTACCTCCAAAGGACCACTCAATATTAACTGCTCTGTCACGTCCCAGTTCTACACGCGAAATTAAGGTATGTGAAATCTTTTGCTGAGAGGAGAGAGGAAGCATAGCCAAATTTCCGACATGTTCGGATAAAATCTCTTGGCGCAGATATATGAAACGGGACCAACGGTCTTTGTACTGGTGAAGCTCCTCTCGGAGTAACAAGAGCTTGTTCTCTGATTCCTGAATCAAATTATTGAGAAGTATGGAGCTAAAGGAGCTGTTGCCCCGAGTCTGAATTTTAAAGTGTGTAGGAGCCAAAAACTTACAACAACTGCGAATAGTTTGCCCCTAAAAGCACTAAAATATCGACCGGATTCTATCATAGAAAAGCGTCAATATTTCAGTGCTTTTAGGGGCTTATTGGTAACCAAGCAGTTGTAAGTGTTATATTGTCGGAATTCCTGAACTAGAGTTTACACGTGTGATAAATCACTCCCGTTGCCCCGGAGTACTTCAACCACTTCGGCTTTTAATATCTCTAACTTGGCATTCTCCTGGTCAATCTTTTGCTTCAAATCATCCTGCCGTTGTATGACCACATGATTGCTAACTATTGATGAAAATGTGACATCTGAAAATAGTATGGCTTGGAGCTGTTCAAGCACCAGTTTATCCACGGAGTTGACCGAATAACTCCGTGGTCCATCGCATGGATGCAGGCTGCTTTTATTGATACAGATATATTTGAGACGGCGATAGACGGTTTTTGTACCGTCTTTTTTACATACTTTTTGACATTGCAAGAGACTGTCAAACGTTTTCCGCAATGCATACAATAGATTTGTTCCGGGAGCAGCACGTCTTTCAAGTATGGAGTTCGCCCCAGATTAGGAGATTCCAGCTTAGTGTCCTGCAATCGTTTTTGTGCAAGGAAGAAAAGCTCGTCTTCGATGATTTGCAAGTGAGAAAATTGGTTCGTTGAAATGCTTCCAAAATGCCGTATGCCGGTATAGGTTGGATTCTGTAAGACACTGCGTACACTGGCACTACTCCAAAGTACTCCCTGCTTTGTGCGATGGCCTCTTCGGTTCAAGTACGCAGAAATCTGGTGCGTCCCTTTCTTTTCATAGCAGTACAGTCGAAAAATTTCTTTCACAACCGATGATGTTTCCGCATCGATTACAAGGTCATAAATTTCAAATCCCTTTTTATTTGTACGTCCCAAATGACACAGCTGGTATCCATAGGGCGCGGTGCCGCCCACAAAACCATATTCCAGAATTAGTTGTTCCATTCTGGTACGAGTACGGATAGAAGTCTTCAGACTTTCGCCGGATGCCTGCCAGAAACGGATGTAGTTAAGCAGCTTGTCTATGTGGTCTTCAAAGATCTGTTCACCTTCTGTAACACTCCAAACTTCAACGCCGTTTTTCACGAACCACTCTACAATAAAAGGTGTCTCGTCGTCCCTGCGGCCCAGACGGTCAAACATGAACACTAGCAGTACATCAAACTTCTTTTGAATTGCCGCCTGCTTTAGTTTTTGCAACGCTTCCCGTTGATCGGCAGAACATTTATAGCCAGAGACGCCTTTCTCAGAAAACTCTCCAACAACTTGCCAGCCTCTTTCATGGGCAAATTCATGACAAGCTTGACGTTGCATAGGAATGTCGTCAGTTTCGATCTGGCCCAAAGTAGAAACACGGTAGAGACAATAAACTCGTTTCATTGAATACACGCTCCTTTCGATGATATTGTATAGAAAGCATTTTAAGAGCGCAAACCTATCTGTGTTTCTGGCGGACAAGGGGTGGAGTGTTGGTGGGAACTCACTTGAAATATTCTCAAAAATCTATTATCTATGTCTAAATTCTCCAATAGTATATGTAAAATTATCAGCAGAAGAATTTTGAATTTCTCCTGCTGATTTTATTTTTGCTCACTCAAAGGAGTTAATTATTATGAAAACTGCAAAAAAAGTATGCTGTCTCTATCGCGCTGAATCCATAGAGGCAGACCAGGCAGAAATAAATCGCCAGCGCAGCCTCTGCCTGCAATACGCGAAGGTTCATGGCTGGTCAGTATTGCGCGAATACTGGTCAAAAAAAGACTGTCCGAATGAATCCCAAAATATGGATGACCCTCTTGTGGAACTGTGCGCTGAAGCGAAAAAAAGAAAATTTGACATCTTGCTTGTTGCAGAGTTTAACAAAATGGGACGTGTACCAATGGAATGTTCTTATGCCGCAGCGTTTTTTGAGCGGCATAACGTTGAGGTTTGGGAAACCGAAAGCGGCCATATTGGAGCATATGTCCGTAAGTGGTAGCTGTAAGGAGCTTTAAATATCGGATGGAGCGTGTCCACCCGGTATTTTTTATTTCCCAAAGCATATCCATAAATTGAGGTGATACGACATGGAGAGCGTACAGAAAGAACTGGTCAGCGTCTTGCTGGACCACGTCCGTTCGCTTGGTATTATATCGAATTCTACCTATTCTGAAGCAGTTGATTTGGTACATTCTGTGATAGACTTTCCGGAGGTTTTCCAGTATCCTGTGTGCTTGATAAAGGAGGTGAACGAGTATGAACATACTCAGGATACGTAACGAAATGCGAAACGGGAAAACCATTTTCGATCTGCCGCTTCGGGTAACGTTTTACGCCAGGGTTTCCACAGACAAGGACGAACAGCTCAACAGTTTGGAAAATCAAATTCAATACTACACCGAACTAATTCAGTCGAAACCGAAGTGGACATTTATTCCGGGATACATCGACGAAGGAATCAGCGGGACCAGCACAAAAAAGCGGGACAGTTTCAATCGGATGATAAAGGACGCCAAAGCAGGGCGGTTTGACTTCATCATTACGAAAGAGATATCCCGCTTTTCCCGTTCCACACTGGACAGCATCAAGTACACACAGGAACTGCTGGAACATGACGTAGGGGTTCTGTTTCAGAACGACAACATTAACACGCTTGACAGCGACAGTGAGTTCCGGCTGGTAGTCATGGCAGGTGTGGCGCAGGACGAGGTGCGCAAACTCTCGGAACGGCTGAAATTTGGATTCCGTCAAGCCATCAAAAACGGCCACGTGCTGGGGAACGACAGGCTGTGGGGATATGATAAAAAGGACTGTGTACTGACCATCAATGAGGAAGAAGCACAAATTGTCCGCCGGATTTTTGACCTCTATGCCAACCAGAAAATAGGAATCCGGCGCATTTCCCAGACCCTCTTAGATGAGGGCTTTACCAGCCGGAAAGGGAATGCCTTCAATGTTCTAACCATCCGACATATTCTCTGCAATCCCAAATATAAGGGCTGGTACTGTGCTAACAAAAGCCAAACCATCGACTACCGGAGCAAACGCAAAATTTTCCTGGATGAAAACGAGTGGATTATGTACCCAGACCCGTCCATACCGGCCATCGTTTCCGAGGAGCTGTGGGACAGAGCGAACGCACTGTATAAACAGCGCAGTGAGCAGATGATGTCCCACCAAAGCGCGGCAGTATTCCACAACCGCTATCCATACAGCGGCAAGATCGTCTGTGAGGAACACAATACCAGCTTTCACCGGCAGGTCCTGAAAAGCGCAAAAGGGGAGAAAGAGGTCTGGCAATGCAAAGTATACCGTGACAGAGGACGTGCGGGCTGCTCCGCACCGCAGTTACATACAACAGAACTGGACCAGATCATGTCCCAGATTTTTGACCAATTAGTCCAAAACAAGCAGGCGATTGTCGATACCGTGATAAAGGTCATACAGTCCGTGCCGGGCGAACATAACTACGCCTTGGACATCCAGCATATTGAGGAAGAACTGTCCGCAATCCACGGAAAAAAAGACCGCCTGTTAGAGATGAGCATCGACAGCGTCATCTCTACGG
>CAMWQV010000303.1 GCA_947176425.1 uncultured Clostridia bacterium | reverse complement strand
GAGGAATACTGCGTCGCGCAGGACCCCAAGCCGTTCAAGCCCAGCGAATACTCGTAATTTTCGCCCTCATGATTGCCGTATTTGCCGCCTGCATACAGTTCGCAGAAAACCAGTTCCCAGTTCCAGCGTTTTTCCTTCTCATTCCAATCCACAGGACACCCGCGCCCTTGGTCCTCGACTTCAACGCTATGGTCCAAAAAGCTGGTAACGGTGATCAGACGCCCATGACCTTCCCGTGCTTCATCAATTGAATTGGAGAGAATCTCAAAAACAGCGTGTTCGCAGCCCTCCAGGCCGTCCGACCCAAAAATAACGCCCGGACGTTTCCGTACACGGTCCGCGCCTTTCAGTGCGCTGATGGATTCATTACCGTAAATTTTTTGCCTTGCCATATATTTCCTCCGCCACTTAGATTGCAATATCAGAGACAGTTTATCAAATTTATTTGCCGATGACAAGAGAAAAAACAAAAGTTCCCTTATATTTTTTTGGAAGACCGCTGATAAAATGCTGCCGCCGGCCGTTCAGTCCATCAGCGGCAGAAAAAAGATATTTGCGTTACAATGACTTTCCAGCATTGGCAGTTTTGTTTGGACAGGCCGCAAAAAGTTGTTGTAATTTCCTGCAAAATGCTATATACTATAGGGGCAGTATTTATTGGGGAGGTTCTACCATGAAGTGTACATGGCGTTTTGTCCTGAAGATCGTCGGTTTGTCTTTAGCTGTCGCCGGTCTGATCTGCGTCATCATTGGCTTTTGGGATAAACTGGCGGAGGACGTTTCCGGCGCCGCCGAATCCCTGCGGTCGAAACGGCGCAGCCGGTATCCGGAATTCGACGACTATGATGACGATTTCTATGAATAAGCGTCGCGCATCCTTTTCATGAAAGGACAAAGAAGATCCCCGGTCTGCTCTACGCAGGCTGGGGATTTCTTTTCCTATTCCGGTCAGGCGGGAAGTACAGCGGCAACAGCCGGCAGCAGTTGGCGCCGCGGGGCTGTCTCCTCTAAAATGCAGAGGATATTATCCGGGATCGTATCGCTATAACTGACCTCCATCAAATATTTGCCTTCCTGATCCGCCGTTTCCTGGGCCAGCAGCTCCGGGTCCAGAAAATTCATATGTTCCAGGGAAGTCCGAATATCTGTGTCCAAAGCGACCCACAGGTCCAGGCTGTTGAGGCGGTAGACCTCACGCCGGTAAGAGATCATCACCTGCGGCAGCAGCATCCGGCTGGTGAGGCAGCCGTAAAAATCCTGAAGGACGGGATTACTGCGATTCAGCAGCCAGTCCGTCTCACCGGAAAGCAGGGCGCGGCATTCCGCCTCCGCAACCATTGTATACGTATATTCTTCCCCGCGCTGGCGGACCAGGCGTAAATAAGTGGGGTCGTTATCATAGTAGTGGAGGGAGAAATGCAGATTTTCCGCGGCATTTTGGGTCCAGCGGTCCGCGAAACGGTAGCTGGCAAATCGGAGGGTATGGATCGCGCCGGACCGTCCGGGCACTGTGGCGGCCAGTTTATTCTGGAGAGCAGCGTAATCAGCGGCAGTGATCTTGTAACGCATACGGTGCGCATAGGGAACTGTTGTGGTCATGAGCATCCTCCTTTTGATGCTGACATAATAAACAAAGAAAAAGAACTTGGTATGACCTAAATTTGAAAATTATGTAAAAAATTTGTGAACCCGCAGGATAAGCCCCCGTTTACAGGATGAGCATGGCTTGTCCTGCGCCTCTATTGTAGCACCTGACCGGTACGAACTTTGTTGATATGGGCAGTATAGCACATTTCTCACAAATTTTCTATGGACAGAACAGAAAATTTTGTTGCTTTTTGTTGTAGATATCCGACAAAATCATTTTCAGCTTATGCAGCCGTGGGCAGGCTGGAGCGCAAGCCGGACAAAATCGGCTCTGTTCTGTCTGCGGAATAAAGTTGAAAAAATCTGTGTTCGCCGGGGCAAAGTTACGCAGGCGAAAATTTTAGGGACAAAATATGAACTATTTGTAAATTTATAAATATTTTGGTCTTTATTCTTGCAATATCAAAAGGAATATGATAAAATGAAATGCATAAATTTAACATTTTGAGATCAAGTTAAGAGGGACAGGCTCCCGGCCGAAGGGTTGGGGACCTCCTAAATATTATAGATGAGGTGGTGTGAATATGCCGGATCGGAGTGTGATTCATAAGTGGGCGGCGGCCGGCGCTGCAACTGCAGGCATTTTGCCGGTAGGAGCTGATGCCGTTGCGCTTGCGGCGGAAGAAGTAGCTATGGTGATTAATATCGGAGGCTTGTTTGGTATTTCTTTGACGGAATCGGGTGCGGAGGGAATCATTGCATCATATCTGGGGGGACTTGTCGGCGGAGCCATATTTGAAGCGGCTAATGTAGCATATCCTTTCTCAATCCCTGTGAAAATCGGTATTGCAACTACCGTCATGGAAACACTGGGAAATACCGCATACAGCTATTTTGAAAAATGCAGTTAGAAGGGACAGTTAATTAGACGGCAAATGGAATAAGGAGGATAAACTATGCCTAACAGAGATATTATTCATGCGATTGCTGCCGCTGGCGCTGCAACAGCCGGTGCTTTGCCGGTAGGCGTGGATGTGGCTGCTCTTATGGCGGAAGAAGTCACAATGGTTATACAGATCGGGAAAGAATTTGGTGTGTCGGTGGATAAGACAATGGCAAAAGGAATCTTGACTGCCTGTGGCTGTAGTGTAGTGGGGAGCGCTATCTTTGCTGCCGTAAATGTTGGTTATCCCTTTACAATTCCGGCAAAAATAGCCATCGCAGCAGGCGTCATTGAGACGGCCGGGAATTTAGTATATGATTATTTCGAGGAAAATTATGGTCAGTCCTTCTGAACAGAAATACTCTGTAAGGAATTAATTAAGAAAATTTGATATAGGGTGGCTGCTGTGATACAGGAGCCACCCTATATATATGCGCTCTGTTTCTCATTTTTATGAGGAAGACATTTTCTATAAATTAAAATATGGAACACACGCACTATACAATTCTTTCCGGCGAAGTAAGCTGAAGAGAAGATTCCCCCTGAAACTTGTTTCTGGAAAAGCCCCATGTTTTCAGAAAAAACTGTTGACATTATTTTCTTTGGCTGTTATACTGTACAAGCCGCTTTGAATGGGTATAAAGTACGCAGGCGTCACCTACGAGAGCGAGCCCGTAAAGAGGCGCGGTCAAGTGCTTCTAAATTAAGGAAAGCGAGGTGCAGCAAGGTATGCACGCAATCATTGTCACCGGCGGCAAGCAGTACAAGGTAGCCGAGGGCGAGACCCTGTTTATTGAAAAACTGCCCAACGAGGCAGGCGATCAGGTGGTCTTCAACGAGGTGCTGGCCATTTTGGACGGCGATAACGCGACTATCGGTACGCCTACCGTTTCCGGCGCGGCTGTGGAAGCCAAGGTCGTGAAGAACGGCAAGGGCAAAAAAATCCGTATCTTTAAGTATAACCCCAAAAAGGGCTATCGGAAACGTCAGGGCCATCGTCAGCCGTATACAAAGGTCGAGATTACCAAGATCAGCGCCTGAACATGACGACTGTCACTTTTTTTACGGAGGGCCAGCGGATTACCGGTTTTGAGGCCTCCGGACACAGCGGCTTCGCTCCGGAAGGCGAGGATATCGTTTGCAGCGCCGTGACCAGTACTGTCAGACTGGTGGAATGCGTTCTGAATGATGTCATGGGCCTGTGCGCCGCGGTGAAAGTTGACGAACGCGCCGCCATGATCTCCCTTCGTATCCCCGGTTCGCTGGGACCGTCCGCAGAAGATACCTGTCAGACTCTGCTGGCCGGTATGATGCTCTATCTCAGTGAACTGCACAATGAATATCCCAATTATATTGAAGTCTTAGAGGCTGAATAAGCAGTCTTATCATCTTTCAGAAAGGATGGCTTACGATCATGTTAAATATCGGTTTACAGTTTTTTGCCCATAAAAAGGGCGTCGGTTCTACCAAAAACGGCCGTGACTCGAAAAGCAAACGCCTGGGACCCAAGCGCGCTGACGGTCAGCATGTTCTGGCCGGGAATATCCTGGTGAGACAGCGCGGCACTCATATCCATCCCGGCGTGAATGTCGGACGCGGCAGCGATGATACCCTCTTTGCGAAAGCAGACGGCGTTGTGCGCTTCGAGCGTCTCGGCAGAGATCGGAAACAGGTCTC
>CAMWQV010000302.1 GCA_947176425.1 uncultured Clostridia bacterium | reverse complement strand
AAGTAGTTCACTCTGATATCTCCTTTAGTTCAGGCGGAAGTTATAGCGGGTGGTGTAGTCCATGTTTACTGTGGAGATCGAAGCATAGCCGTTCCTGGGAGCCGTTTTGACCACCAGAGCGGTACAATTTCCCCAGTCAAAGTTGCGGCCCAAAAGCTGGTCGCCTTGGGCACTTTCCACATAGAGTGTGCTGCATCCGTAGGGGCGCGATTGGAGGTTTAACTTGATCAGGCCGTGAAATGCGTTTTGAACCACAAAGTCAGCTGCCTCCATATCGGAGGATGCCCCGCCTTGGGATAAAAAGTCATCCAAGCTGTAGTCCTCGCGATAACTCATTTGATAGAGGCCATCCTCCAGCTTTTCTACACGGAACACGGAACGCAGCGGCTTCCAGAATAGAATGACCGCACAAAGAAGCAAGAGAACAAGGATCAGTAAGATGATCAACAGAATATTTTTTCGTTTTTTCACACTTGATACCTCCAGTCCCCCCAATAGGCTCCACAGGCGATGTCAGTTCTTTTGGAATGTTACATCTATACTTCCATGTCCTAATACAGCAGCAAGATTCGACGGATCGTCTATGCTTCCTATACGGGTATAACTGTAGCTGCTGGAAAAACTCTCATAAAAAAGCACCAAGGCAGACATATAAAGCTGCAGCACAAAGAACAAGAAAGGAATGGTGTACTATGACAGAGAAACAAACAGAGGACAGGAAGCTCCCCCAGTGATCTCACTCCCAAAATGGTAAATCCTGATGATTGAGATTCTGCGGCGTGAGGGAATCTACCTCTGGTATTATTTCAGCCTCCAGTTGGAGCAGATTTGGGGCTATTGGGTGCTGGGAATGGTGCTGGGTTCTGCCATCTCAGTTTTTGTGAAAGACCATATCCACGACCTGTTCCGCTCTATGCACGGGAAACGACTGGGCCTGCTGGGAATCGTTGTAGCCAGTGCACTGGGGATCGCCTCACCACTGTGTATGTATGGCACCATCCCTTTGGCCGCGTCCTTTTCTGAAAGTGGGATGGAGGATGACTGGCTGGCGGCGTTTATGATGAGTTCCATCCTGCTCAATCCGCAGCTGATTCTTTATAGTATGGCGTTAGGCCCCGCAGCGCGGGTTATCCGCATATTGTCCAGTTTCCTCTGCGGTATTGCCGCCGGGCTTTTGATACGGGGATTCTACTGTAAGAAAGAATTTTTCAATTTTAACGGCTTTTCCGAAACGCATAGTCGGGACATCGACCCCAATATTATGATGCGGTTTCTCAAAAATCTAGGACGGAATATCCGGGCTACCGGTCCCATGTTCTTACTGGGTGTGGTACTGTCTGCTCTGTTCCAGCGGTATGTACCGGCAGAGCTGGTGGCGGACCTGTTTGGGAACAATCGGGGTTTTGGTGTTTTGATGGCGGCGACGGTTGGCGTACCACTCTACGCCTGCGGCGGCGGAACAATTCCATTACTGTAGGCGTGGCTGATGGATGGAATGAGCATGGGCAGCGCGGCGGCGTTTATGATTATCGGTCCAGCTACAAAGATCACCAATCTCGGTGCGGTGAAAATCGTGCTGGGCGCGAAGCGGTTTGCAATGTATTGGGTGTTCGCGATTGCATTTGCACTGTTGACCGGATGGATTGTTGATTTTGCTATATAACGATTGGAGCCTATATGAAAAGAAAAATAGCACTGAGTATCCTGTTGACGATCCTCTTAGGGGTGACCGGATGTGGCAGGCAAAAAGATGATGGTATCGTGCGCACGGAGTGGTCCCACACCTATGATGGCTATCCCGTAGTTTACGTTGCCCACAATGTTTCTGCTGGCGGGCTTTTGTCCGCTTACAAATCGTTGGAGGCTTCTTTTGACGGAACTGCCGCCATTAAACTGTCCGAGACAGACACAGACAAGGACTTTTCATGGTCGGAGCTGGTTGTGGAACTGTCTGAATCGTTGGATGAGCCTGTCGTTGTGGAGACGCCTTCCTCTGTGGATTTTTCTGATTACGGCTGCACCATCGTTTTGTCACATTTCAGGAGTCATGACGCAGCCGGTTTTAATGGAGCGGTGAAACAAACAGCCATCATTTCCGCAAAATCGGAGACAGCCAGCCGCCTGTCCGCCGGTTCGTGCAATCTGAAGATACTGGCGGAAAGTGGAAAACGAACCGTAGACAGCCTTGAGGGACACATTCTTTATATCAACATAATGGATCGCGCAACGATAGAAAGTGCAGAGGTTGTTCTCCCGGAATCCAATACATACAACATCGCTATTCTGGCATCTTATGACCCTGTAGCATTAGATCAGGCTTGCATTGATATTCTCGCCATTTTAAGAGAGAGTACACCGCTTCTTTCTCACATCGCAGCTTGCGACGGACTATATACCCTGACCTATGGGGAACAGATTGGCTTGGGCAGCCGTACTTATGCCCTGATGATCTTGGAAAATTGAGTATAAGAAAATTGGAGGATACTGTAATGAAACACATGACACGAACATTGTTCAGTCTGCTGGCGGTTATTCTTCTATGCTGTGCCTGTTCCGGCACCAGTACACGAAGACCCTCTGCAGACGCAGCCAGCACCAGCACAACGCTTGCGGCACCGATGGCACAGCAGACCAGTATTTCAGGCTTTACCGATGTGGAGCCGGGAGCGTGGTACGCGGAGGCGGCAAATTGGTGCAAAATGCAGGGCATCTTGCTGGGCGATACCTTTTCCCCTGATACGGCTATGACCCGCGCCACAGTTGCGGAGGCACTGTACCGGGCGGAAGGAACCCCGGCCGTTTCCGATGGTGCTTCGTTTTCTGACATAGAGACCGGGAGCATCTATGCCAATGCCGCCGCTTGGACATCGAAAAATGGCGTGATGTCCGGTTACGGCGGTGGTATTTTCGGAGCGAATGACCCGGTAACGCGGGAACAGATGGCTGCGATCCTTTGGCGGTATGCCGGAAGCCCCGCTGCTGATGGCGGACAGGATTTTGCGGATGAGGCCAGTATCGTCAGCTATGCGCAGGCAGCTGTGGATTGGGCCAGGGCCAATGGTGTGATCGAAGGTAAAACTGGCAACCGGTTTGACCCCAAAGGAAGCCTTACCCGCGCTCAAACAGCGGCGATCCTCTACCGCTATCTGACAGGAGCGAACAGCAATACCCCCGCGCAAACCCCGGACAATAATACAGATGTCCCGGTTGTATATATGACAACCGACATCTCATCTGACGGCCTGATGGCGATTTATGAGTCTCTGGACTGGACGCCCGGCGACCATGTGGCGGTCAAGCTGTCCACCGGCGAACCGGGCAGCAACTACCTGCGTACTGACCTGATCGGTGACCTTGTCCAATCCTTGGAGAACCCGACCATTGTGGAGTGCAATACAGCTTATGGCGGCTCCCGTGCGAATACTGCTATGCACTATCAGGTGGCGGCAGATCACGGCTATACCTCGATTGCTGATGTGGATATTATGGACGAGGACGGCTCCATGACCCTGCCAGTGACAGGCGGTACGAATCTGACCGAAAACTATGTCGGTTCCCATTTTGCCAATTATGATTCCTTCCTGGTGCTGTCACATTTCAAAGGTCATTCGATGGCTGGTTTTGGTGGAGCAATCAAGAATATCTCTATTGGAATCGCGTCTTCCCGTGGAAAGAGCCACATCCACAGCGGCGGTACCGGCGGCAGTATGTGGGGCGGCGATCAGGACGCATTTTTAGAGTCTATGGCAGAGGCTGGTAAGTCTGTGGCAGAAGCGCTGGACGGGAAACTTGTGTATATCAATGTGATGAACCGTCTGAGTGTGGACTGTGACTGTGATGGAAGTCCTTCCGAGCCGGATATGCACGATATCGGTATCCTTGCCTCCTATGACCCGGTGGCGGTAGATCAGGCGTGTGTTGATCTGGTGTACGCGGCAGAGGACGGCGCATCTCTTGTCAGACGGATGGAATCCCGGAACGGTCTGCACACATTGGAACACGCTGCGGAGATCGGACTGGGCAGCAGGACATATGAACTGGTGAGTCTGGATAATTGACAGATGAAAACCGCAGTTTATGGATAGGCCAGAAAGCTGGAAGATGTTGAAACCCTCAATGTCTTCCAGCTTTTGCACTGCCTGCTGTGCCAGTGAAACAATGATCCGCCCGCAAAGTCAGGCCATAATTCTCGCCTTGCAATATCTAATAATTTGCTGATTTTCA
>CAMWQV010000301.1 GCA_947176425.1 uncultured Clostridia bacterium | reverse complement strand
CTATTTCACTAATTCCTTATCCCTCTATACCCCGTGTGCAAATCCCGATTTTTAATATTTATCGGAAAAAGTCTGGAGAAACCCAGGAAACAGAAGGTATTGCGAGAAAAGATTTCCGATAAAACGGAGGACAGAATGGCCCCTCGGACAAAGTGTGTTCCGAGGGGCCATCAAAAAATTTCCGATAAAAATGATAGCGCATCATTGGCCAGTGCGGTAAGCTATAGTTGGCAGGTCTTGCCCTAACTACTATAGAATCGGAAAGATGGAGAATTCATACTTTTGACGGCGATGGAGCATAAATTGTTGGAAACTCTCGCAAAGAATGAGGGCTGGATCGTCACGGTAGACATGCTCCGCGAAGCCCTATGGAGTGAAAATCCTTTCGGTTATCTGGTAGGGATTCATGATGATCAGGGTAAAGATGTCAAACGCTTTCATCGTCAGCATGATTGCACCTTTGGAAAAACACAGCTTCCAGTTGCTCAAAATTTCGTGGATTTTGCGCTTGAAATACTTGCCTTTGCTTGTCTATGAAAACCACATTGTCACAAAAATTGACCACCAAATCCAGATTGTGAATTGAAAACAGCACAAGATTTCCCGCATCCCGGTATTCCATTAGTAGTTTCTTTAGTACAGCAACGCTTTCCGGATCAAGACCGTTAAACGGTTCGTCTAAAATCAAATTGCCTGCGCCAGAGAGAAACGCAGCAATTAGATATACTTTTTGCTTCATTCCCAAGGAGTAGTTTGCAATATATTCATTTAGTGACCGTTCCAGTTTGAAAGCTGACGATAACCACTTAATCTTTTCCTCTGCTTTTCCTCCGTCTTGACGGTAGATCCATGTAATAAACTTTAGGTATTCGTCACCGGTCAAATTGAGGAACATCTCTTTGCTGTCCGGCACATAGAAAAAATGAAACTTGGCCGCAAAACATTGATTATCAATGCCGTCAATCTCTACTTTTCCGCCATCCATGCTGAATGGCTGCGTTACCGCATTTAACAATGTAGATTTTCCAATTCCATTGATGCCGACTAAGGCGTAAATCCGGCGATTATCCAAGGAAAAGGAGATTTTTTCAAATATGGTCTTATCTCCATACTTCTTTGAAAGGTCTGTTATCTTAATCATGGAAAGCCCTCCTGCATAACAGCCAATATCCAAACTCTACCATGACGGCACAGACGCTAACGCAGACTGCGAATGAAAGCAAGGAAATGAAACGGGCTATCTGTCTTGTAAAATAAATTTCCCAAATGGTCAGGGCTATCGAAGCAAAAAGGACAATAACCTTGCTGATATTTCCATGAAGCAACTCGTTTGTACTGGTTGGTGTGCGCGGCATTTTATAATCTAAAAACACACCGAGCCATGAGCAGCCATAATTCATCGCTGTACCGTATAACAAAAGCATACAGGCATTCGTCATAGGTATCGCACGAACAAGTGTTACACCCAGCCAGAACAGCAAAACTGTAATTTCTCCCCACGCAAAGCCCTGTAATGTTTTCCATAGAAATAGCCGGTGTGTGGATATGGGAAGAAACGAAACATACGCTCTATTAGGATCGCTGGAATAGGCGGTGCTGGAAATCGTGTTGACTCCGCAACAAGATACCAGCAGAAACAACTCCAGCGCATACTTTTCCGGCAAACCTTTCCACCCCAAATTCTGCAACAGTAAGTTGCATAGAACGAGTACCGTTAAAATATTTTTGATGTTGGAAAAGAAGATCAGTTCTTTATTCCTCAATACCCTCTTCCACTCCAGCAAGAGATATGGATTTTTTATTTTGGTAGGTGCTATGCGTTTGTTCGTTTTTCGGCCTTGGAAATTTTGGGTATTCAAATAACTTCTGATATACCCGTCTCTGACGCAGAAATAAGAACAACAAGCCGATAATAATGCTGCCAGCATTGCAATCAGGAGCCACCAATTGGGGGCAAAGATTGTGTTCATCTGTGCCAAAAATCCCGGCCAAAAGAGAATTCTCGATGCAAGGCCGCCCGCAGAAAGAGTCAGCAACAAAAATGCACCATATTGGAAGATAATAAAACCGTAGCCAACGCAGAAAACGGAGAGCATATTTCCAATCGTCGTGGAAGCGATTAGGACGAGCAAATCAACCACCCAGCTACTAACCAAAGAAAACAAGATAACAATGACTGTCAAAGCCCAGTCTGTGCAATCATATAAGAAGTACGACCAAAAGGCGGAAATAGTGATACCAAACTGTGAGCAAGCAAGGCGTCCAACTACTAAAAGAACTAATTTCCTCCCAGAAACAGGAAAACATAATATATCTTTAATTTGACGGTTTGTAAAAAGCTGATCCGGTATTTTATAAACTGCTACAAAAGCGCAAATCCAAATCACCCAAATGGATACCAGCAAACGGTAATTGGATATTGGCTTAGGCAGGTATAGGTTCAAGACATACCACACCAAGTAGCCCATATAAATCTCAATCATCAAAAGGGAAAGAGTAATAATGGGATTGCTTTTGTTTTTTAAGATAGTCTTGTATAATGTACGCTTTATAATCATTCCTCCTTACGCCATCTGTGTCGATGGAAAAAGCGCCGCTGACCTTAGCAATCAACTCTCTGACAAATTGGAATTATTGTTCCGAGTTTGTCATATTTCAGGTTATATTTGAGAGATATACGATGCCATCATCACGATTAAAAGAATGATGAATATAAAGGTATTCATTGCAGAAAGGCGTTTTTGCTTAATAAAACCGATATTTATAATCAGCGCAATGGTAGGAAGCAGCCATACCGCTAAAACGCTGGGGAGCGGATATTGAGTGTCGCCGTTATGCAGAATAGAAACCTGCTCTGGTAAGAAGAACAGCATAACGCCCGACAGCACGAACATTAAAAGAACGATGGCGAAGTTGACAGTTGCCAGTTTTGCGTTGTTTTCAGTAAAGTTTTCACCAAGAATTTTTTTCAAAAGTTTGCGGATCATTTTTCTAACCTCCATTATCTTGACCTGCTTTTCACCGGGAACAGGCTGGATGGATTTTATTTAAGCCCTTTCAGCCGATGTATTATCTTCTGAAACCTGGAATTGTCTCTTAGCTGCTCAAATGTTTTACAGTTCACAATGGACTCTGATACACTTTTTTGTACCATCATTTCATTGCGGGGCATATCACTGCCAAAAGTAAGCGTGTTTTCCAGCCAGCAATCCAAAAGATCAAAATATTCATCACCATGAAATTTTAAAGGAAAAATATTGCTGGCCGCCAGTTCCATATATCGCTCCAGAATCTCTAATGCCTTTTCAGAATTTCCCAGTTTCATATATCCCTTGGCAATCGTGAAGTACAAGGAAAGCATAATGCCCGGGTGAAGCCTATCCAAGTCAAACGCATCAGAAACGGTTAGAGCCTTTCTAACCGTTTCCTCAAAGGCTTTTTCGTTGTCCAGACACAAGCCTAAGTAAATGGACAACAGATTGATTAGCACAACAGTATGCTGGAAAAATCCTATCTGCAAAATACTTCTTGCTTCTTCTTTATTCCCCAGCAGATGATAGGCCGAAGCAAGCAAAGGTTCTGTGGATGTCATAGAGAAGTCTGGTTCTCCCAAAAGCTCCAATACTTCTTTGGGTTGCCCCAGGGTCAGCCGACACAGAGCCTCCATATTGAGAGCCTGTCTTGCCAAATCAACATTATCGGTTTCGGATTTTACCCGTTCAAAGAGTTTATTCGCGTCCTCTAACAATTCTTTCGCAAGATTTTTATCCTCAACTAATGCGCTGTGGTTCACATACAGGCTACCAATCTGGTATAACAGTGGGAAGCAAGAAAAGTATTTTTTTATAAGCTCTTGACACTGCTTCCTTACTTGATTTATCGGCTGTGTCACAAAATCAGATGATAGTTTCCTATATACTTTACGGATTTGCTCTTTTGTCATTTGCGGCTCATACCCTATCAGTTCGTCAATGCTGAGGTTAAAGTAAGTTGCGAGCTTCGGCAGTAAGGTAATATCTGGGTAAGTCATGCCTGTTTCCCATTTTGAAACAGCAGCTTTTGAAACGCCCATATATGCGGCCAATTTGTCCTGTGTAATTCTGCGCTTATGGCGGTTTTCAATCAAAATATGGCCGAGATTGATTTCTTTCATAATCTTTACCTCCTGGTGACATTGTAGATATGCCAAGTGTCCTTTGATATGCTGCTGAAATCCGAATAATATTCCC
>CAMWQV010000300.1 GCA_947176425.1 uncultured Clostridia bacterium | reverse complement strand
CGGCCATTGCTCGCAGCAACGTTCTATATCGATATTGGAAACGATAAAATAAGCGCCGATCCCCAGCACCGCACCGATAGTTTGGAGCATCACCCGGCGGTGCTGAAAGCCGCTTCCCTTGTAATTGGTAGCGCTGGCGATCAGCAGGATACCGAAAGCGGTGGAGATCAAACAGAGGGCCAGCAGCACCATATCCGCCCTTCTCAAAATATCTTTTATGCTTTCCCGCAGTCGAATCAATATGCCCACGGCATCGCCTCCCGACAGAAATTTCCCTGTCAGTCTACCACAGAAACGGCGTTCTGTAAACTATAACTCTTACAAAAAAGTGTGAAAAAATTGAGAACAGCCGGTAAAAGATATCCGAACGGAACGGACCTTTTTACCGGCTGTACAGCGATACTTACTGTTTCTCTTCTTTTGCCATCGCTTCTTTGAGGGCTTTGGCCAGCTGATCGGGACAGCTGGTAGGTTTCCAGCCGCACTGGATGCCCTGTAGCTTCTCGGCAGCTTCTTCCGCGGTCATACCGGTAACAAGACGGCTGATCCCTTGCAGGTTGCCGTTGCAGCCGCCGGTGAAGGCAACGGATTGAATAATACCGTTGTCCAATTCAAAGTCGATCTGAGTGGAACAGGTCCCGCTGGTACGATAGGTATATGTCATTTCGTTTCGTCTCCTTCTGCATGATTTCCGCTGCTGCGGTAAATACTGTATTAGTATAGCAGATATTTTCCGGGACTGCAAGTACCAAGCAGAACGAATCAGCGGATCAGCCGTTGGAGATTTTCAGCTTGAGCCGGATCTGATCGCTGATCATGGCGATGAACTCGGAGTTGGTCGGTTTTCCTTTGGCATTGCTGACAGTATAGCCAAAAAATTTCTGGAGGGTTTCCAGATCGCCGCGGTCCCAGGCTACTTCAATGGCATGACGGATAGCGCGTTCTACCCGGCTGGGCGTCGTGTGATACCGCTTTGCCACTTCGGGATACAGTACTTTTGTGACGGAATTGATGACTTCCATATTTTCTACGGTAATCATAATCGCTTCCCGGACATACTGATAGCCTTTGATATGGGCCGGTACGCCGACTTCATGAATGATAGATGTGACCAGCTCCTCTAGCCCCGGCGTGTGGGGACGGCTGACTTTGGCCTCGGCAAGGCTGATCAGATTTTCAATCAAGGCACCTTGATGATAGGGCTTATTGATATACATCGCCGCGCCCAGCTGGCCAGCCTCCGCGATTGTATCCTGATACGCTATCGCCGCAATCGCAATCACGATAGGACGGTCATTCGGGTCTAACCGCCGCAGGATGCCTAAACCGTCCAAATTGGGCAGGACCAGGTCTAATACCAGCATATCCGGCTTGGTTTCCTCAATCAGCCGCAGTGCTTCTTCTCCGTTCCCTGTGGAACCCGTAACCACGAACCGTCCTGTTTCCTCCAACGCCTCTTGCAGCATTTCACGGGCTTCTTTACTGGTATCTGTCAGCAAAATTTTTATTTTGTCCATATCCTGAATCCTTTCTTATTGTTGATCGTATCGACATGAATAGATGCGCCTCCGTCCGTTTAGACGAAATCTCAAAGCTTCATTCTGCCTTGTTTACAAATTACCATAAACAGACAGAAAACTCAAGTCGAATCTTGACATTGACCGCTTATTCAGGCGCATTTTATTTCGATAAAATTGGGAAAATATGGAAATTAGAACAGGAATTTTCCAACAGGATATATCGGTTTAGGCATCTGCCGGGAACAAAACAAAACGCGTATGCGCAGGGTGAGGGAGGCACAGCGGGAGAATTAAAATCTTGATTTAACTGTTATAATAAATTGTAATCATTTAAGGCTTGTGCTTCTGCCCAAATCTGCGGAAATTTCTCTGCGATAAACTTTCTGCTGGGGTGGTTATTATCAACAATCAAGCTGTTTCTTTTTATAAATCTGATAATATGGCCGCGAATGACATCAATCCGCCATTGCGGCAAATCTTCATAATGCTCATAAATAAATTTGCCCTGCTTTTCATATTGCAGAATATGTTGATAAACATCATCAATGTATTCACAATCAATAATCGGTACTGCCGCATCTGAGATAACACTGGTAGGCACACGGGCATCGGCTGGATAATTACCTTCGCAATGATAGATATATCCCGAAACACCCTTATAAAAATATTCCAACGCACCGCTGAACATTTCCTGAAAGATGAGAGTCCCATCTTTCTGAATATCAAGCATCGGCATTTTCACACCAAACCGTTGGGTGTCCCAGATATAGTGCAGCGCCAGCTGCCTGCTTGTCGTCAAATAAACGTGCGGCTGCTGCGAATGGGCGCCTACCGGGAGATGAGGATGCAATTCTGTCAGCCCTTTAATTGTTGACCCGTGGTAATACTGCATAAATATAATCCTCCTGTATACGTAGATATCCAATGTGAATCAAGGGTAGGGTTAAGCGTATGTAAAAAGTTTCGCCAGCCTTTTCAAAGACTGCAAAATCCAGAGGCAGAGTCTCTGGCCGCGGCGGATCGATCCGGGAGTTTCCGTCAATTCTTGATTCGCATTTCCAATTAAACAGTACTACACGATCAAGGAAAATACAAGTCTTGTAATAGTATCAGTTTTGTGCTATACTATATGTGTAAGAAATATAAAAAAGCAGCAAAGGTGAACCGCGTTCTCTTGCCTTGTTCACAGCTGCACACAGCATTACGCTAAATACATCAGCACGGGTTCCTGTCGAAAGACAGGAATCCGTGCTGATGTATCCGTTAGTCTCCAGTTGTTTCGCCAATGTATCTCTATAAATACCTCGCCTATTTTCCCGGACAGCAAGCTCGCTTCCGCCAAGCTCAATGTAGGAATTACAGACAATAGTGGTAGTAACCAGCCCCATCTTTGCGAAAGACAGTATTTTTTTCCAATTCCTGCAAAATTTTTTCAACTTCTTCCGGCTGACATGTGCAGCAGCCCTCACAGCGATACCGGCACCTGCGCAGATCGTTATTGCAGCACTGGCCGCGGAACTTATCAAGGATATGGGCATCTCCCGTTTTTGTCTCAGACATCAGGACCTCTCGCAAAATACACTTTTGTCCTTCCCGCTCATCCAACTTTACAAAGGCTTTCGTAGAGATGCCTGCAAGTGAACAAATGGAACTCATAAGTCCTTTTGTCAGATTTATGTCCAGCAAAAGCGCACACATAACGAGCGTAGTGATTTTCAGGTTAATGTAATATTTTTCATTTGCAACTGTCATTCCCATCATTTTGTGTTTTGCCTTTGAAACGACAATTGATTCATCACTGCCCAGAAGGTTCTGTCTGTTGGTCAGGAAAGACAACATACGGATGGCATTGTCATTCGATATTTCCAGCCGATCTGAAATATGTTGCAAAACCACATTTTCTGACCCCTCAAGCTCTAAATATTCATCCATATACAATATCCTCCCAACCGTCAGGTTTTCAGTTTGATCGTTAGCGTTCCAGATGCCTTTAGACGGGTAAATGGCGCTGTTTTCCGATCCAGTACCTGATTACAATAGTCCAGCACATGATGGACATGTTCCTTGATCGACCCATCCAGAACGGCTTGATACTCGTATTTCACTCTGCCCTCGTCGCTGTTCTTCATAAATATCATGTCATTGTTCACAAGATAGTATAAAAATTCCTGATCTTTTCTTCCAAAGCCATACTTGTCCATCCAAGTCAAAAAGAGTTCTCCCACAAGATATTCCCTTAAAAGAAAAGACGGATGATCATAGACTGGGTTTTGAGAAAAACTCTGTTTCAACTGCTCCCTATATTCAAGATATTTTATGACGCTGAAAAAACCACATATCGCCTTGATCGCATCAGAATAAAATTCCTCACGGTTCTGGTAACCCCACAGTTTCTGATACTGCCGGTTTTTGATATTTTCCCTCACCAGATCTGCCAGCTCATTCGTGGCGTACATATCCGCTTCAAATTCCATAGCTTGAATATCTTTGGGCAAAAGCGTATCACAGATATTGTCGGCGAATGTCATAGCCAGCCTGCAGCCGGATATCAGCTGGCAGTGACCTAAATAAAGATGACCGAATTCATGAAAACCACAGAAGTAAAGAGCCACATGAAACATCCAGCTGTACTGTTTTTGCGTTTCGGAAACTTCGCTCAAAACAGCCGCAAAAAAGTTCACATATTTTCTCATAATAAAGATCCGATCTACCTGCTC
>CAMWQV010000299.1 GCA_947176425.1 uncultured Clostridia bacterium | reverse complement strand
TTTCCACCATAAGCCGGCATACGACATGTAGCGCTGTCTCGGGGGCTCGGATATGTGTATAAGCTACAGGATGCAAGGAAAATGATTGATCGAACAAGAAAGTAAATCAAGCAGAGAGAGGATTGCCGTGCGGCAGTCCTCTCTTCAGGATATGTAGCGATTATCTGCGGAAGAAACCGAAAAAGCCCCTTCTTTTTTTCTTTTCTTTTTTCTCCACAGGCAGTTCGTCCAATTCCTGCGGCGGACGCAGGCGCGCAATAGCTTCCGCAGCTTTTTTATACCCTTTTTCCTGCGCTCTTTCGTAGTATTCCAAAGCGGTCAGCGGTTCTTTTGCCACGCCGTAGCCGTGTTCATAGCACTCACCCAGCAGGAACAACGCTCTGGGATACCCCTGATCAGCGGCTTCCATAAACCAAACGACTGCCTCCTCATCGTTCTCCTCCACAGCGATTCCCCGATAGTAGCAGAAGCCGAGATTGCACTGTGCCCGCGCCAAGCCTTTCTTAGCCGCCTGCATGTACAGTTCAACCGCTTTGGCCTTGTCCTCCTCAACGCCGTCGCCCATTTCGTAACACAGTCCCAGCGAACACGTCGCGGGCGCATGACCGCGCTCATGGGCCTGTTTGTACAGTTCTACCGCTTTATGGATATCTTTTTTCACGCCGTAGCCGTACTCATAGCATTCGCCCAACAGGAACATCGCTCTGGGATAATGCTGTTCAGCGGCTTTCGCAAACCATTTTGCAGCTTCGTCGTTGTCTTCCTCTACTGCAATACCCTGATAATAGAAGAATCCAAGATTGCACTGCGCCCGTGCCAGACCTTTTTCCGCGGCGTCAAGATACAGCGCGGCGGCCTTGACTTTATCCATTTCCACGCCGACTCCCTGCTCGTAGCACACGCCCAGCGCGCAGGTTGCAGGCGCGTGACCGGCCGAATGGGACTGCCGGTAGAGTTCAACGGCTTTTTTCGTATCTTTTTTCACGCCGTAGCCGTTTTCATAGCATTCGCCCAACAGTTCCATAGCTCTGGCGCTGCCGCCTTTGATTGCGCGCTTAAACCAGAAAACAGCCTGTTCGTTATCCTCCGCAACGCCGTAGCCGCAGTAGTAGCAGTAACCGAGATTGCACTGTGCCCGCGGGAAACCGGCTTCCGCAGACTGCCGGTACAGTTCGATTGCCTTCTTCATATCCCGCCTCACGCCGCAGCCGTACTCATAGCACACGCCCAGGGAACAGGTAGCGGGGGGATAATTTTTCTCGTGGGCGGCTCGATACAGCTGGGCGGCCTTCTTCTCATCTGCCTCAACGCCGTATCCCATTTCATAGCATTCGCCTAACAGCTGCATTGCTCTTGGGTACTCTTCAGCGGCGGCTTTCGCGAACCATTTTACAGCTTCCTCGTTGTCCTCTTCCAGCACGATTCCCTGATAATAGAAGAATCCAAGATTACACTGCGCCCTGGCGTCACCCGCCTCAGCCGCTTCACGATAGAGCCGGGCGGCCATTTCCTTATCCTCTTTCACGCCGCGGCCCAGTTCATAGCACAGACCCAGCGCACAGGTACCGGCAGGCAGATGGCATTCATGGGCCTGCTGGTACAGTCCCACGGCCTTTACAATGTCTTTTTCCACACCGTAGCCGTGTTCATAGCACTGGCCCAGCAAGTGCATTCCTCTAGGCGCGCCCTGTTCGACGGCAGCGGCAAACCATTTCGCGGCTTCTTCGTCATCCACTTCCGTTCCGATGCCCTGATAATAGCAGTAGCCAAGATTGCACTGCGCCCGCGGGTCGCCTGCTTCCGCCGCTTTGCGGTACAGCTCAACGGCCTTTTCCTTGTCCATCTTCACGCCGGTCCCCAGCTCATAGCACAGACCCAGCGCACAGGTGCCGGGGATATACCCCTTTTCATGGGCGGCGCGGTACAGCTGGTACGCCTTGTTTTCGTCCTGCTCCACGCCGTAGCCCTGATCGTAGCATTCTCCCAGCAGGTTCAGCGCCCTGGGGAACTCCCGTTCAGCGGCCTGGGAGAACCACTTTACGGCCTCCTCGTTGTTTTCCTCTACGCCGATGCCCTGATAATAGCAATACCCCAAATTACACTGCGCAGGCACATAGCCCTGTTCCGCCGCTTTGCGGTACAATTCGACCGCCTTCTGCTTATCTTCCTCTACGCCCATCCCCAGCTCATAGCACAGGCCCAGCGCGCAGGTGCCGGGCGCGTAATCCTTTTCATGGGCAAGGCGGTAATTTTCCGCAGCCCGTTTTTCGTCCTTCTCGATGCCGTGGCCATACTCAAAGCACTGACCGGCCAAATAGATTGCTCTTGGGTATCCTTCTTCCGCGGCCTCCAGATACAGTTTCGCCGCCATTTCATGATTTTCTTCTACGCCTGCGCCGCGGTCATAGCACACGCCTAAAGCGCAGGTGCCTTCGTCGCAGTGCTTCTCATGGGCGGCGCGGTACAGCTCCACCGCTTTTTCGATATCCTGTTCTACACCGTAGCCGTTTTCAAAGCAGACGCCGATCAGCACTTCGGCTCTGGGATATCCCTGCTGTGCGGACTTGGCGAACCACATGGCGGCTTCCTCGTTATCCTCCTCCACGCCGATACCGTGGAAATAAAAGAAACCTAAATTGCACTGCGCAGGCGCAAATCCCTGTTCCGCGGCGTCCCGGTACAGTTCCGCGGCTTTAAGCTTGTCCATTTCTACGCCGTGGCCCAGTTCATAACAGAGGCCCAGCTCGCACTGTGCAGGCGGATACCCCTGCTCGGCAGCAGCAGCGAACAGTTCCGCAGCCCGTTCCATGTTCTTGTCCGTTCCCTCGCCTCTGGCATAGCACAGTCCCAAATTGAACAATGCGCCGATATGGTCGCTGTCAGCGGCTTTTTTGAACCAGTAGAAAGCCTGGTCCTCGTCCTCCGGAGCGCCGTCCTCGCCGTTGGCATAGCTCATGGCAAGACGATACTGCGCGTCCAGGTCGCCGTCTTCCGCGGAGGCCAGCAGTTCGCGGAAACTCTCCTGTTTCCTGGCTGTATAACTGGCAATGCTCTGCATAAGGTCCGGGTTAAAATAGACCATCATAGAGTCCTGCTGCTCATCTGGCATCAAATTATCGTTCTGTTTATCTGTCACAAATCGCGCTTCCTTTCCGTTGCTGTATTGTGCAGACCGGCGCGCACACTGCCGGTTTTTAAGCAGTTGATCTTATCAAGACTGTATTATATCACAGCCGTCAAAAGAATTCTACCTATTTTCTATGAATTTTCATCGGCCGGCGAAAGCTTAACGCGAAAAGAGATACTGCGAGGAGTTTCCATCCGGTCAAAACGGACAACATAGGCGGACCGCTCTCTGTCTGCGCTCTCCACGGTCCCTAAGCCAAAGACAGAATGGTGCACGCGCTGCCCCTGCGCAAACAATGCCGGCGTGTCGTCAGCCGCCATCCAGAATACGCTGTTGTCAATAAACTCACGAGCTGCTTCAATCAGACCTTCCTGGGGCGGTTTGGTAAAAGACAGAAGTTCGGGGTCGATATCCAGCAGGAAACGGGACGGATAGGACGGCGCGCCGCGGCTGCTGCGTCCGGCGGCTTCGGAGAGAAACAAGCCGGTCTGCGCCCGTGTGACCGCCACGAAAGCAAGACGCCGTTCCTCCTCCATCCCCTCCAGCGTGTTGGTCTTGCGGGACGGAAAAACGCCCTCATTCATCTGGCAGATAAAGACATAGGGAAATTCCAGCCCCTTTGCGGCGTGTACCGTCATCATCCGCACCCGGTCCTGTCCGCTCTCCGCATCGCTGTTGGTAAACAGGGCCACATGGGAAAGATAATCTTCCAGCGTGACCTCCTCCCCGCAGGTGGTCTCAAACTCATAGACCGACTGTTTCAGCTCCGCCAGATTGTCCAAACGTTCCTGGCTCCCGCCGGTACGCAGCGCAGTTTCATAGCCGCTTTCATTCAGCACACCGGCCAGCACCTCCGATACCGGCCTCTGGACATAATCGTTGGCAAAAGACTCGATCAAGGCGGCAAACTGCTTTGCTTTCGTTCCTTTCAGAGCGTCTTCCTCCAGATTATCCAGCAGGGCGCTGTACAGGGAACATTGCTTCTGCGCCGCATACTCCTGTAAAAAATTGATGCGCCGTTTTCCAATGTTTCGTTTTGGGACATTCGCGATTCTTAGAAATGACAGGTCATCTTTATAGGCGATCATGCGGAGATAGGACAGCGCGTCTT
>CAMWQV010000298.1 GCA_947176425.1 uncultured Clostridia bacterium | reverse complement strand
GAAACCTCCAAACTCCTTGCAATCAAAGGGGTTGGAGATTCCGAAAGATTATGATTTCGTTAAAGGAGGTTAATCCCTCAAATTGGCAGCTTGCCCGAAGTGCATCGCAGAGATCGTTTCTTTTCTTGTTTAGGACTTCATACAAAACCCACACTATTGGATATAGCAACTTTTGCCGTTTATAAATCTTGTATTCCATTAGTTGATTGTAAATAAAGAATAGACAAAAATCGAAAAGTCCGGGAACTACTACCTCCGCGCCCTCGCGAATTAAGAATCGCTCCAAATCGTTGTTCGCAAGTGGCGAGTACTTAACAAAGATTTCACCTACAACACCGACCTTGATGGCATCTCTTTTAGATGCAGGAATCGCACTGAAGTCGTCAACAATCTCCGCGTAATTCTTCTTTATTTTCTGATAACTGATTTTCTTTGTTGTGCCGAGTTGATGACCTAAACGCTGTGTCCATTCATCTGCCTTTTCCTCGGCGTCACCCTTTCTAACCTCATAAGGGCGCACTTGGTTGACAAGGTTCATCAGCAAATCTCCATAAAGAATGGCGTATACCATTTGGTGCAGCATTCCAAGGGAGAGCTTGAAGCCTGGATGCTTTTCAATCCTTGCAAAGCTGAAAGAAATAACCGGCACATACTCCATATTTGCCTTTTCCAGAGCTTTTCGGATAAGGGATATGTAGTTAGACGCCCTGCATCCACCACCAGTCTGAAACATAATCAGAGCTGTTTTATGGGGATCATACTTGCCTGACAAGAGTGCATCCATAAATTGACCGATTACCAAAACAGCCGGATAGCAGGTGTCATTATGTGTATATTTGAGTCCCGCTTCGGCTATTTGGGGGCCGTCTGTTTCGAGAAGTTGGAACTTATAGCCGTATGTTTCCATAATGCGGATAAGCAGCTTAAAGTGCATCGGCAGCATATTGGGAACAAGAATGGTATAGTCCTTTTTCATTTCCTCCGTAAACGGAACGAATGCTTTGTTCTGCATGAGTTTTACCCCCTTTCCTCTAATGCGCCGAGCAAACTGCGAAGCCTAATGCGGACAGCACCGAGATTTGTTATTTCATCAATCTTTATTTGTGTATAATACTTGTTTTTCTTTTCCAATATAGAGCGCACTTCATCGGTTGTAATAGCATCTACACCGCATCCAAAGGATACGAGCTGCACAAGTTCGGTATCGTCGTGTTCGGCGGCATAGGCTGCGGCCCGGTAAAGCCGAGCATGAAAAGTCCATTGATCGAGAACATTAACATACTGTACGGGAGCTAAATGGCAAACGCTGTCCTCGCTGACAACAACGAAACCGAGAGAGGAAGCCAGCTTGTCAATACCGTGACCGATTTCGGGATCAATATGGTAAGGACGCCCCGCAAGTATCATAATGCGTTTTCCGTAACTTCTCGCGTAATTTATAGCTTTTTCGCCTTCTAACCGCAAATTTGCCTTGTATGCTTCATAGGCGGCAAAACCGACAGCCGCTGCCTTTTTGACCTCTGCTTTTGTAATGCTCTTATCCAAACCATGCAGACAAGGATAAAGAGTGTGGGTAAGCTCTTTCTGATTGTTGACACTCAAATACGGATAAAGGAACCGCACTTTTTTCAGTTCTTCCATATTGCCATTCAGCAACTCAGCATAATAGGCAACCACGGGACAGTTATAGTGATTATCTGAAACACCTTCATCCACGTTATATGTAAGTCCTGGATAGAACAACGTAGGCATACCCGCCTCTATTAGCTCTATTATGTGGCCGTGCATGATTTTTGCGGGATAACAAGCCGTATCTGACGGAATGGTAAACTGGCCTTTCTCGTATGTAGCACGGTTCGAGAGTTTTGAAAAATGCACTTCAAATCCAAGCTCAGCAAACAAAACGTACCAAAGTGGAGCCAATTCGTAGATCGACAATGCCAGCGGAATACCAATTTTGCCTCTCTTGCCGGGTACAGGCTTCAGCGAGGTGATATAATCCCGTTTCCAAGCGTGGAGGTTCGGGAGTTCTTCGGTGTTTGACCGCCCAAGTCCTTTTTGACATTGATTTCCCGATATAAACCGCTGGCCGTCCGAAAAGCGGTTAATTGTTAAATGGCAATGATTTGCACAGCCATTACACACAGTTAATGAAGATGTGTGTTCAAAGCTCTGTAATTCTTCTTTCAAAAGTATGGCGCTTTTTTTGCAATTCATAATGTGCAGAGCTGCACCGTAAGCGCCCATAAGACCAGCAATAGACGGACGTATTACATTGGCGCCGATCTCCTGTTCAAAGGCACGAAGAACTGCGTCATTATAAAATGTGCCACCCTGTACCACAATTTTCTTTCCAAGCTCATTGGGAGAAACGGCACGGATAACCTTATAGATTGCATTTTTTACAACGCTTACCGACAAACCTGCGGAAATGTCATCAACGATAGCACCGTCCTTTTGGGACTGCTTCACAGAGGAATTCATAAAGACCGTACAGCGTGAGCCAAGATTGACAGGAGCCTGTGCGAGAATACCAAGCTGCGCAAACTCCGCCACATCGTATCCCATTGCTTTGGCAAAGGTTTCGATAAAGGAACCGCATCCAGAGGAACAAGCCTCGTTGAGCATAATACTGTCAATAGCACCATTTCTGATACGGAAGCATTTAATGTCCTGACCACCTATGTCGAGTATAAAATCAACATCTGGCTGAAAATACTTTGCCGCCGTATAGTGAGCAATCGTTTCTACGATACCCTCATCAATATGAAAAGCGTGTTTAAGCAGATCCTCGCCGTATCCAGTGACTGAACTTCCGCAGATGGTAATGCGGTCGCCGCAAAGACGGTAAATCTCTCCAAGCTGCTTTCTGACAAGAGATATGGGATTTCCTTTGTTAGAACTGTAATAGGAATAAAGAATAGATTTATCTTCAGCAATCAGTGTGAGCTTTGTAGTAGTGCTGCCGCTGTCAATTCCAAGCCAAGCATTACCCGTATATGCAGCAATATCCGTTTGCGGCACGGAAGCCTTTTGATGACGGTGACAAAATGCGTGATACTCCATCTCACTGACAAAAAGAGGTGGCAGGCGATCACTGTTTCGGAGGTCTGTAATTCTATCGCCCTCTATTCGGCTGATTAAATTTGTAAGGGTAATCGATTCAGTATTTTTCGCTGCCATTGCCGCACCCATTGCAACCGCATAGAGTGCATATTCGGGAAAAATAGCTGTTTCTTTGTTTAGTTTTAATGTTTCATAAAAACGCTTTCTCAGCCCCTGGCAGTAATATAAGGGGCCACCGAGGAACATGACTTTTCCTTCGATTTTTCTGCCCTGCACAAGTCCGGCAATCGTTTGATTTACCACAGCCTGAAAGATACTTGCCGCCACATCGGATTTGTTGGCCCCCTGATTGAGAAGCGGTTGAATATCTGTTTTTGCAAATACGCCGCAACGGGAGGCAATGGGGTAAATACGGGTAGCCGATAGACTTGCCGTATCCATTTCATCCACTGTCATATCCAAAAGGACTGCCATCTGATCGATAAATGCACCAGTTCCTCCTGCACAGGAGCCGTTCATACGCTCGTCCACACCGCCGCCGAAAAAAATGACCTTTGCATCTTCGCCGCCAAGTTCAATAACAACTCCAGTATCGGGAGCCATTTTCTCAACGACCTCGCCGGTTGCATAAACCTCCTGAATAAAGGACAGTCCTGCGGTCTCAGCCAAGCCCATACCGGCAGAACCGGAAACAGTTACGCAAAGCTCAGAAACACCAAGCTCCTTTTGCATTTCACGCAGCATTTCTGCGACAATTTGACGAGCCTTTGAAAGATGCCGCTGATATTTCTGATATAGTATTTTTTCACCGTCCATCAACACCAATTTTGCGGTGGTGGAGCCTATGTCAATTCCGAGTGTCCGTTCCATACCCAATGTTTGAATCCCCTCTATGCATATTTTTTTCTAATCCAGGCCCTGCTCTGCCCAACGAATCGTGTCTCATTGCCTTGAACTGCGACTCTGTTTACTTAGAAAAATAACTTAGTGTAATTATCACGGCCATTGCTTCATTTTCTCCAGTGCGTAAAGTGCCGCCCCGACAGCGCCGACGATCTCCGGCTCTGGACAGATGTATAGTTTGGACTGGAGTTTTGCCTCTACCGCGTGAACAACCCCTGGATTTTTAGAACCTGTATTCAACTATATACCTACAGGAAAAGTATAAGAAAAGGAAGG
>CAMWQV010000297.1 GCA_947176425.1 uncultured Clostridia bacterium | reverse complement strand
TCCATATCATCACCCCTCCTGATAAAATTGCCGCATTGCAGCGGCGATTTTACTTTATGTGATTTTTTTTGGAATAAACGGCGGCAGAATAAGAAAAATACGCCATGATTGACAAGGAAAAAAGGGGGTAACAGCCGAAATACGGACAAAACATCAGACACCACAGCCAAAAAACTGCGGTGCCTGACAAATTTTTTCAAGACAAAATTTACCGTCCGTTGAACAGCTTCATAATATCGTCAAAGGGGTCGTCCTTATCGTCATTGGACTGGGATTCCTCCTCCTGGGATTTAAGGAAGACCTGACCAAAGCTATCCTTCGGGCTTCCGCTCATACTGCTGCTGCCTCCGCCGCCTCTGGGTACGCTGATCACACGGCTTTCAGGCGCTTTTTTCTCCTCAAACCCGGTGGCAATCACGGTCACACGGAGTTCATCATCCAGCGTTTCGTCAAAGGTCGCGCCAAAAATGGTATTTGCGTCAGGATGTACGGCGTTTTGGATCAAAGTCGCGGCCTCGTCAACCTCGTCAAAGTCCATGTCCATGGGTCCTGTAATATTAATCAGGATACCCCGTGCGCCATTGATGGATGTCTCCAGCAGCGGACTGGAAATTGCCATCTGCGCGGCTTCTTCCGCTTTGCCTTTGCCTGCGGCTTTGCCCACGCCCATATGTGCGAGACCGGCATCTTTCATGATTGCGGTCACGTCTGCGAAGTCCAGATTGATGAATCCTGTATTCTGAATCAGGTCGGAGATGGACAGCACCGCCTGCCGCAGCACATCGTCGGCAATCTCGAACGCGTTGGCAAAGGTAATTTTCTGATCGGTGGCATGTTTCAGCCGTTCATTGGGGATAATAACCAGAGAATCAACCTTGGTCCGCAGGTCCTCGATTCCTTTTTCGGCCTGCATCATTCTCCGCCTGCCCTCGAATCCGAACGGCTTTGTCACAACGCCGACCGTCAGGATTCCCTGTTCTTTCGCGGCCTCGGCGACGATCGGCGCAGCGCCGGTCCCGGTACCGCCGCCCATACCGGCGGTGATGAAGACCATATTGGTATCTTCCAGCGCCTTCGCAATCTGGCTACGGCTCTCCTCAGCGGATTTTCTTCCGACCTCCGGGTCAGAGCCTGCACCCTGCCCATGGGTCAGTTTTTCCCCAATTTGAATTTTATACTCAGCGTTGGACACGTTCAGCGCCTGCTTGTCCGTATTGATTGCTACAAAATCCACACCCGTCACACCGGAGCGGACCATGCGGTTGACGACGTTGCTTCCGCCGCCGCCCACACCGATTACTTTAATTTTAATCACATTATCAGGGGCAGTCACCAGTTCAAAAGGCATAGTGGAATCCTCCTACCACAGTATTATCATCCGTACCCGGCAGTCATCCCGCCAGATCAGTATAAAGCTTTTTTCCTATTGTATGCTTTTTTTTGGATGAGGTCAATAGCTGATTCTCTGATTTTTTGAAAATTTACAATACAAAAGCTGTCAGGGCCGCAAAAAAAGCGGAAGCGTGTCATTTGAACGGGATCAGGCGAACGTCCATTTCGTTTTCCATGGTCATGCGGAGGATGCCTGTCTCATTCGGTTCCAGTCTGGCAACCACTTCTTCCAGGCAGAGGAGTTTCAGGTCAAAATCCGCGTCATAGTACATCTCCACACGAAAGCGGTTATCGTACAGCAGCACGAGCTTGTCAGGGTCCTGCATATCGAGGCCGTTGGCATGGGACAGCATCCCCCGTTCTTCCAGCGTATTCAGGAGCGTTTCCAGGCGTTCGAGACTGAGCGGGCTGTCTTCCGTCAAGACGGCTTCACGTCCTGCGGCGGGTCCGTCGGCTTCCACACCAGTGATGGTCAGATAATCCTGCGCCGCCGTCTCATCGACCGGTTCCAGCAGTTTCCCGGCGCGGTTGATGAGCCAGTACACGCCCGCGCCGGGAAGGGACGCCGCGGCTTTAGTCTCCGTCACATCAATCTCCAGGGTAGAGGGGAATTTTCGTTTGATTCTTGCCTCTGTAATATAGGGCAAGTCCAGAAAAAGCTTCTGTGTAATGCCGTATTTGTCCAGCAGGACGAGGTTGTCCCCGATCTCGATCCCGGTTGCGGCGGCAATCTGTTCACTGGCGTACCGTCCGTTTCCGCTCACTTCGATCCCGCCGACCTTGAAAAACAGTGTCAGCGCCGCCACCACGACCACAACCGCAAGCACAACAGACAACGGTCCCAACAGACGGCCTACTCCAGCACCGCGCCGCCGGCGTTTGCGTTTTTTGGCCATGTGTTCACCTCACAAGAATCAAATATTAAGGGATAGCCGTCATTACCCCAGATTCCCACCCGGCAGAGAGCTGCTGCCGGGTGAAAATCTCAGATGATCACGTTTATTCCCAGACGATATCTGCTCCAAGGGCGGCCAAGTCTCTCACAGGGTCCTCGTAGCCTCTCTGGATATGGTGTACATCCCCGATTCTGGTCACGCCCTCCGCGGCAAGACCGGCCACCAGCAGCGCCGCCCCGCCCCGCAGATCCGTAGCCCGCACCTCCGCGCCGTACAGTCTTGGTACGCCCGTCACAATCGCCACACGGTCCGCAATACTGATATCTGCGCCCATGCGGTGCAGTTCGTCTACATGACGGTAACGGTTTTCAAAGATTGTTTCCACAAACACGGTTGTTCCCTGGCTTTTCAGCAGCGCGGCCATTAAAATCGCCTGCGCGTCCGTGGGAAATCCCGGATACGGCGCGGTTCTGACCGTTCCCGCAGATCCCAGCCGTCCCTCCGCCTTCAGCAGAATCCGGCCGTCTCCGCCGCTGATCTTACATCCGGCTTCATGCAGGGCGGCAGTCACCGTGGACAGATGCCGGTAATTGACATTTTTCAGTTCCACAACCCCTCCGGCGGCGGCCACGGCAGCAAGATAGGTCGCGCCCACGATCCGGTCAGGCATCACGGTATGTACCGCGTCATGTGTCTTCTGGCGTCCGGAAATACAGATTGTAGAACTTCCCGCGCCGCGCACTTTGCACCCGATGGCACATAAAAACTCCTGCAAATCACGAATCTCCGGTTCTCTGGCCGCATTGACCAGCACCGTTTCTCCTTCCGCACCGCAGGCGGCAAGAATTGCGTTTTCCGTTGCGCCGACGCTGGGGATGCTTAACGCGATTTCCCGTCCGGTCATATGCTGCGCGGTACAGCGGAGCCTGCCGCCCTCTTCCCGAAGGTCCGCGCCCAGCTTCCGCAGTGCGGAAAGGTGCATGTCAATCGGCCTCGGCCCCAGCTCGCACCCGCCGGGATAGCTCATTTCCGCCCAGCCGAGCCTTGCCAGAATCGCGCCCAAAAAAATCACTGACGACCGCATTTCCCGCATCAGATTGTCGGGGATATCCCAGCGGCTCATGGTACTGGTATCCACCAGCAGCTCGCCGCCTTCCCATCTCGCCGTACAGCCGAGATGCCGCAGAATTTGTATACTTGCCTCCACATCGCTCAGTCTGGGACAGCCGCGGAGTACGACCTGTCCCGGGTGCAGGATCGTTGCGGCAAGGATCGGAAGCACGCTGTTTTTGGCCCCCTGGACCTGCACTGTTCCCTCCAGCTTCCTGCCGCCTCTGATAGTAATTTGACTCATAGTATACCCCTCCGCCCATGAATTTTACCAAACTAATTCATGGTATGCGGGCGGGGAAAAACTGCTACTCTCAGTGTCTCAGCAGCGCCATAACCGCAGTATAGATATTTTCGGCGGCGTCGATGCTGCCCAAATCCGCCATTGCAACGGACATTTCCATGCGCCGCTGCCGGTCTTGGAGAATCGAGAAGGCTGTTTTATACAGAAGCTGGGCGCTGGATTCTCTCTCCGTAATCATAACCGCGCCCCCGGCGTTGGCTAAAACTCTGGCGTTGTGTTCCTGATGGTTGTTGACCACATTCGGCGACGGCACGATAATCGCCGGAACCCCCAGGGCGGTCAGTTCGCTGATGGTGCTGGCCCCTGCCCGGCAGATGACCAAATCCGCGGCGCGCATCAAAGTCCCCATATTATTGATATACTCCCGCACGTCCAGACAGGGAATCCTGGATATATCCACGCCCGCCTCCCGCAGGTAATCGTTCATATGGGCACAGCCGACAGTCCCCGCGCCGTGGACATGATGGAAAGGCTGCGTCCGCGCTTCCAGGGCGATGAACTGCGCCATTTGTTGGTTCATGACCTCCGCCCCCAGGCTCCCCCAGAAG
>CAMWQV010000296.1 GCA_947176425.1 uncultured Clostridia bacterium | reverse complement strand
ATTGACGCCGCCTGCTCGAACATCGACCGCCAGATCCGCAAGAACAAAACCCGCCTCGCCAAACGCCTCCGGCAAGACGCCCTGGTATCCAGCGTTCCCGCCGAGTTCGATGTCAGCGAAGAAACCGAGTTCCAGGTCGTCCGCACCAAACACGTCATCCCCAAACCCATGAGCGAAGACGAAGCCATCTTGCAGATGAATCTGCTGGGCCACGATTTCTTTGTTTACCGCAATATGGATGATGTTGTCAGCATCGTCTATCGCCGTAAAAATGGCGGCTACGGCCTGCTGGAAACCGACGGCGTTGAAGATTAATTCACAGGAGCGGAGCTGCGGCGGCTTCGCTCCTCCGCTTTGCAGAGGTCTTTTATGTATCGAATTTTTCTCGTGGAAGACGATGATGTGATCGCTTCCGCTGTGGTGAAATATATTGCCTCCTGGGGCTGGGAGGCGAAACGCGCTCAGGACTTTACCCGCGTTTTGGAGGAATTTTCCGCTTTTTCTCCCCACCTGATTCTGCTGGATATCGGCCTCCCCTTCCGCAACGGCTACCATTGGTGCAGTGAGATTCGGCGGCTCAGTCAGGTACCGGTCATCTTTTTGTCCTCCGCCTCCGATAACATGAATATCATCATGGCGATGAATATGGGCGGAGATGATTTTATCGCAAAGCCCTTTGATCTGGAGGTACTGGCCGCAAAAGTCCAGGCCCTGCTGCGCCGGACTTACGATTTCAATACCGCCCCGCCCCTGCTGGAACACCGCGGCGCAGTACTTGATACCGGTGACAATACCCTCTCTTATGACGGAAAACGTCTGGAACTGACCCGGAATGAGTACCGTATTTTGCAGGTGCTTCTGGAACATAAAAACAAAACCGTTTCCCGGGAGACACTGATGCAGAAGCTTTGGGAAACGGACAGCTTTGTGGATGAAAATACGCTGACGGTCAATATGGCCCGCCTCCGCCGGAAATTGTCCGGGATCGGTTTGGAAGATTTTATCCATACCAAAAAAGGTATGGGATATTTGATCGAATGACGGGTGCGTTATGAAAATTGTGAGCGGATATTTAAAAGAACGAATTTGGTTTCTTCTGCTGCTGGCAGTATGTATAGCCATGTTCGCGTTTGTGCTGTTTCTCTACGAGCTTCCTGTAGAGGCGGCCGGTTATGGCGGACTGCTGTGTGCGGCGGCGCTGGGGGTCTGGACCTGCGTGGACTTTATCCGTTACCGCCGGAAAATCCGTTTTTTGGAGAGCCTGCTGGGACACGCTTCTCTTCTGCTGGACCAGCTGCCGGAAGCCGTCGGGCCAAAAGAAACCGTTTATCACGCATTGCTCCAAGAGCTGGACCGCGAACGCCGGGATGTCACCTCCGCTTCCGATGCCTGGCGGCGGGAGACAACGGATTATTATACGCTTTGGGTACACCAGATCAAAACGCCCATTGCCGCTATGCGTCTGATCTTGCAGGATGACGATTCGGAACGCGGACGGGAACTTTCGGCGGAACTGTTTCGGGTGGAGCGGTATGTGGAACTGGCGCTGAGTTATCTGCGTCTCGGCAGCACGTCTACCGATTACATGATTCAGAAATATTCTTTGGACGGTATTCTGCGGAAGGCCGTGCGGAGATACGCGCCGCTGTTTATCCGCGGCAAAGTGTCGCTGGATCTGCGGGAGACCGGCATGACGGTCCTGACCGACGAAAAATGGCTTCAGCTCGTAGTGGAACAGGTCCTGTCAAATGCGGTGAAATATGCGCCCGGCGGTCATGTGACCATATACGCTGAGATGGATTTTTTATTGATTCAGGACGACGGCGTGGGAATCGCCCGGGAAGACCTGCCCCGTATTTTTGAGCGCGGATTTACCGGATACAACGGCAGGGTGGATAAGCGTTCGACAGGGATCGGGCTGTACCTTTGCAGGCAGATTTGTCAGAAATTGGGCCATACGATTACTGCCGATTCTGAGCTCGGGAAAGGCACCCGTATTTCCATCGGTCTGGCAAGGCCCTATCTGGAAGTGGAATAGCGTGCCCGGAAACCGTTGCAAATACAGGACTCTACTGCTGGTCGGTTGCTAAAATTCCGCTTTTTATGCTATGCTACGGGCAAGGAGGTGTCGGTAAAATGTTCAGAATCGACAATGAAAAATTCGGCGCGTTCGTGTCACAGCTCCGAAGAGAGAAGGGCATGACGCAGAAGGAACTGGCGGCCCGGCTGTTTATATCCGACAAGGCGGTCAGCAAATGGGAGCGAGGTATGAGCCTGCCGGACATATCGCTACTCCAGCCGCTGGCGGATCTGTTGAACGTGTCTGTCACCGAACTGCTGAGCGGTCAATACATCCAGGACGATGCCCAGCCAGCCAAGCAGGAAGTGGAAGAAATACTCCTCAGCACTGTGGCGACGCTTACCGCGCAGGAGCAGGAGGCCCAGCGGCAGAACCGGCGGCGCTGGGGATGTATTTACGCGGCGTGCCTGCTCTGCGGGGTTCTGGAAACGTTTCTTCTTTGGCACAGGCTCTTTGATGCGATTGTCGTATTTATGATTCTCCCGCCCCTTTTGGCGGCGCTGTTTGGGATTCACTTCTGCTTTTTTGCAACGGAAAAACTGCCCGATTTTTACGACCGGTACCGCATTCATTTTTACAGCGAAGGAGCTTTTCGCATGGACGTTCCCGGCGTTCATTTCAACAACAGCAACTGGCCCCATATCCTGCACGGACTGCGGGTCTGGTGCGCTGTGATGCTGGCGCTTTGGATTCCGGCATATGCGCTGGTGCATGAGGCAGCAGGTGTGCTGTTTTCGCAATATATGAAAATGTTCGTACTGTTTCTCTTATTTTTCCCGGTCTTTTTCGGGGGACTGTTCGGGCCGGTCTATGTGCTGGGACGAAAATACGAATAAAGACAACGCCCGGTCAGGCTTTTCTGCTTGATCGGGCCGCTGCTTTTCCCTGAAATATTTTGCCGCGCTTTGGATCAATCCCGTAGTTGAATACAGATTCTTAAATGCTGACACACTGTTCCGCCGCAAGACGCTCAAAAAAATCCTCTGCCGGCATGGGTTTCGCGTAATAATACCCCTGTACCTGATCACAGCCAATACTTTGCAGCAGTTCGATCTGCTCCCGGGTCTCCACCCCCTCGGCCAGCAGTTCCAGGTCCAACTTTTCCGCCATGTTTACCACCTGTTCAAGAATCAACAGTCCTTTGTTGGAAATCATCATGTTTTCGATAAATTTTTTGTCCAGCTTGATGACGTCAAAGGGCGTTTCCAGCAAAATATTCAGAGATGAATAGCCGCTGCCGAAATCATCCATCAGAAGCGTAAACCCTTCATCTTTCAGCTGCATGGCTTTTTTGCGGATCTGCATTCCGCCTGCCGTCTCTGTGATCTCCAGTTCGATCATGTCTTTGGTCAGCTGGTTCCGCTCGATCATCTCCTCCAGCATCTCAATACAGATATTATCCTTCAAATGGACCCGGGAGACATTGACGGAAATCGGGCAGGGGGTCAGGCCCGTGTCTAAGCACTGACGCTGGAACCGGCACGCTTCTTCCCAGATAAAATAGTCAATCTCCTGAATAAAACCGTTTTCCTCCACAACGGGAATGAACTGGTCAGGGAAAATCATACCGCGTTCCGGGTGCCGCCACCGCACTAATGCTTCCGCGCCGATGATCCGATTCTGCGTAATGCTGTATTTCGGCTGGAGATACATCATGATTTGCCGCTGCACAATGGCCTGGTTCATATTTTCTTCAATAAATTTCCGGTTGTACAGCGAATCCTTGAATTTTTCCTCATAAAATACAATGTTGTTCAGTGCCGCGCCTTTTGCCTCTTTCCGCGCCATTGCCGCACGGTCTTCCATCTGCCGCGACTCCATGTTCTTGTCCTGCACGATGTACACGCCGTAGGAAATTTGCAGGGGGACGGTGTTATACAGGTTGAGCCGTTCGTCCAGCTCGTGGACAAAATCGTTGAGTTCTTCTTTTTCGCCGAACTCCGTGACGATCAGAAACACGTCGCTGCGAAGATTGGTATACAGGCTGCTGTACTCGCTGTCCACGCAGAAATCATTGAGCTGCTGGTCGATAAAATCCAGAATCTTGTCTCCGAATTTTTCCCCGTACAGATCGTTGATAATCTTGAACCTGTTAACATCAAACTGGATAAAAGCGATATTTTTTTCACTGGAATGCAGCAGTGTATTAACGTCCGAATTAAAACGGCGGTTCTTTTC
>CAMWQV010000295.1 GCA_947176425.1 uncultured Clostridia bacterium | reverse complement strand
AGTCCGAGCGTTCACTTCTTCACCCAGTAAGACTATGCGGTCATTCAGCAGACGGGAAAAAATATCATAAGACCTCTCTCCCCGGTTGGTCTGCTCAACTACATATGGAACTAAACTCATGGTTATAAACCTCCTGCATGATTTTTAAGAAACCTGTGAACTCCCTTCCGCACCAGGGCGCCACTGCGCTATCATAACCAAATTCGGTAATTTTTAGTACGGACAATCAGTCTTCTGCGGTTTCTTCAGCGGGTGTTTCGGCAGTTTCTTCCTTCTTTGTCTTTCTCGTGCGCTTTTTGGGCGCTTCTTCTGCAGCGGTCTCTGCTGGTTCAGCAGCTTCCGGGGATTCCTCGGCCTTGAGTTCCGGCTTGACGGCTACCGCGCTGTCTACGACAATATTAACGGCTTTATTGCGCAGGATCTGTTCGCGGATATAGGGTTCCTCCATGTACTTCTTCAGGGTCTCCACATCCATACCGACCTCTTTTGCCTGCCGTTCGTACTCAGCCGCAACGTCCTCGTCCGTGGCCTCAATGTTTTCCTCTTTAATAATAGCGGTCACAGCCAGATCCAGCCGCACCTGACGCGCCGCCGGTCCCATCGCCTGTTTCAGCATGATATCAGGATCGCTGCTGGTCATTTGCAGATACTGCTCCATAGACATTCCCTGGGCCTGAAGCTGACGGGAAAAGTTTTCTACAAACGAATGGGCGCGGTCTTCGATCATATCTTCGGGAATCTCGGCCTGGATGCCGTCGGCAACCTTATCCATCAAGACATTCTCAAACTCCTGGTTGACGGCTTCTTCCCGCTGTTCGGTCAGCTTTCTCCGCACGTCCGCACGCAGTTCGTCCAGCGTGTCGAACTCGGACACATCCATAGCAAATTCATCGTCCAGCTCGGGGATCTCCTTTTCCTTCACGGCGTTGGCTTTCACATGGAACACAACGGCTTTTCCGGCCAGTTCCGCGTGGTAGTCTTCCGGGAATGTAATGTCTATATCGCGTTCATCGCCGGACTTCATGCCGATGACCTGATCCTCAAAGCCGGGAACGAACTGTCCGGAGCCGAGTTCCAGATCAAAGCCGGTTCCTTCGCCGCCTTCAAAGGGCGCACCGTTCAGATAGCCCTTGAAATCAATATTCACGATATCGCCGGACTGCGCTTCCCGCTCCTGGTCCACGAGACGGCTGTTGCGGTCTGCCATATCCTTCAGCTGCTTCTCCACGTCCTCGTCCGTGACAATCACTTCCGATTTCGGTGCTTCCAGGCCCTTGTACTGGCCCAGCGTTACCTCTGGGTATACCGCGACGGTGGCCTTAAACGTAAAGCCCTCTTTGCCCACTGTCACCACTTCTACCTTCGGATAGCCTACCACCTTCAGGTCCTGCTCCTTGACGGCTTCCGAATAGGCGTCCGGCAAAATAATATTCATTGCTTCTTCATAGAAGACGCCTTCGCCATAGGCCCGCTCAATCATCTTGCGGGGAGCCTTGCCGGGACGGAAGCCGGGCATCCGAATCTTGCCGCGCTGCTTTTTGTACGCTTTCTCAATAGCAGTCTCAAAATCGGCGGCATTGACTTCCACAGTCAATTCGACCATGCTTTTTTCTAATTTTTCACAGCTTTTTACACTCATGTTAATCTTTCCTCCGTTTACTGCGGCCTTCTACAGTCAGCCAGCATAGTATTGTATCACAGCAGGTTAAAAATTACCAGTCTTTTTTTCTTTATTCTAATATTTTTTTCGGAACAAAGCCCAAATAATCCGCAGACACGAGGCTGTAGCCCACCTGTCCTACGACTCCTTCCACAGCGCGTCTATGGGTCGGGCCGTGAAGATGCCCGTAATAGCAGTGCCGGACATGATGCTCCTCCAGCTTTCGGATGATCTCCGGACAGCGGTAGCCGGTATAGAGGGGCGGATAATGGAGAAAGGCCAGGACCGGCCGTTCCCCCGCGGCTTTCAGCGATGCCTCCAGACGCAGGACTTCCCGATTCAGGATTTTTTCGTTGTGTCCGGTCTGCTCCTCCTCATAGAACCAGCCTCGGGTGCCGCAGAGGGCATAATCTCCATAAAAATAGCAGTTATTATGGAGAATATCAATCGTCTTGATCCCGCAGTCCGTGAAAAAACGCTTCATTTTCGCCGCGGTGTTCCACCAGTAGTCATGGTTGCCTTTGAGGATAATTTTCCTGCCTGGCAGCCGGTCGATAAACCGGAAATCCTCCAAGCTCTCGTTCAGATCAATGCCCCAGGATGTATCACCGCACAGCACGGTCACATCCTCCGGGTCCAGGCAGGAAAACGCCTCCTCCAGCCGCCGGACGTGATCGGACCATCCGGACCCAAAAATATCCATCGGCTTATTGACAGTCAGGGACAAATGCAGGTCACCGATGGCATAGAGCGCCATGACGTATCTCCTCCCTTCCTCCCGGTATGTTTACTGTAAAAAGGCTCTGACAACAGACTCCATCCCGGTCCGTTCCGTCACCTCGCTGAAACGGATCTCTTTCCCTTTCAGCGCCGCCAGACGGCTCGGAGGCGTGACTCCCGTGACCTGCCGGAGCTGCTCGATCCGGTCCAGACTGTTGGCCGCCGGTGTCTCGCCAACAGCAGTAAGTACACTGTCGCAGAATTTGTATGGGCTGGCGGTGGAAACGAAAATTGCCGGGGTATCGTCTCCGCTCTCACGGCGGTAGTCGGACAGCACCTTTGCCGCAACAGCTGTATGGGTGTCAATAAGATAGCCGTGGTCTTTGTACATCGCGGCAATCGCGGCGGCGGTGTCCTCCTCGCTGCAAAACCCGCCGTAGAACAGCATTTGCAGCCGCTCTTTAATCATATCGCTGATCTCATAGCGTCCCGTCTGGTTCAGCTGTGTCATGTACTCCCGTACCAACTCGTCATCCCACTCGCTCAGGTCGAACAGCAGACGCTCCAGATTGCTGGAGATCAAAATATCCATTGACGGGGACATTGTAGTATGGAACGGGCGGTTGCGGTCGTAAACGCCGGTATGGATGAAATCTGTCAAAACATCGTTGCGGTTGGACGCGCAGATCAGCTTTCCTACAGGCACGCCCATTTTTCTCGCGTAGTAGCAGGACAGAATATTGCCGAAATTCCCGGTCGGTACGCAGTAATTGATCTTCTGCCCCAGCTTGATCTTGCCGGAACGCACCAGATCACAGTACGCGGAAATATAGTAAACGACCTGCGGCAGAATCCGGCCCCAGTTGATGGAGTTGGCAGAGGAAAGGAAATATCCGCGTTTTTCCAGCTCCTCCCGCATTTCCGCGTCAGAGAAAATACGCTTGACACCGTTCTGTGCGTCATCAAAATTACCCTGTACGGCGCACACGCCTACATTCTTTCCTTCCTGTGTGACCATCTGCAATTTCTGAATCTCGCTGACGCCGTTTTCCGGATAGAATACCAGGATTTTCGTCTGCTCCACATCCGCAAAGCCTTCCAGCGCGGCTTTTCCGGTATCGCCGGAGGTGGCTACCAAAATGCAGGCGGTTTTTTCCTCGCCTGTCTTTTTTAGGCTGGCGGACAGCAGCAGCGGAAGCATTTGCAGCGCCATATCCTTGAACGCGCTGGTAGGACCGTGCCACAGCTCCAAACACCAGGTATTGCTGTCCACCTGATGCAGCGGCGCGACTTCCGGGCAGTCAAACTTCCCTGCGTCAGGGAAACCGGCGGCAGATGTGTCTGGTCCGTAAGCTGACAGTGCATAGTACCCCAGCTCCTCGGGACGGAATCCATCCAAAAATTTCCCCATCACATACGCCGCCCTGCGCTGGTAAGACATATCGCACAGGGTCTCCAGTTCCAGTACGCTCAGCCTGGGAAACAATACCGGTGTGAACAGTCCACCATCCCGGCTCAGTCCCATCGTAATGGCCTCTGCCGCGCTCAGACGCAGCGTTTTGTCTCTCGTACTCAGATAGTCCATAAGAATTTTGCTCCTTTTAAACGCGCTCATTCAGAACGCATTGATAATATAGTTGATCGACCGCGGCCTGTCCTCCGCGCCCCAGTACACCTCCGCCACATCGAACCGGCAAACGCAGTCCAGTTTTTTCTCTGCCAGATAGCAGGCTGCCGTTTTGCGGAGTTTTCGCTGCTTCGCGGCGGTCACGAACTCCCGCGCCTGGGCAAACGCCGCGCCGGACCGGGTTTTCACTTCCACAAAACACAGGATATCCTCCGGAGAACGGGCAATCACGTCGATCTCTCCCCAGCGGCAGCGGTACTGACGCTCCAGCAC
>CAMWQV010000294.1 GCA_947176425.1 uncultured Clostridia bacterium | reverse complement strand
AGCTGTTCGATGTCATGACCAAAGGCTCCGGCGATGCCCGGATGCAGCCGCTCTATTTCCTCATCACCACCGCTGGCACCGACACCCGCTCCATCTGCTACGAGACACACCAGAAGGCCAAGGATATCCTGGAGGGCCGGAAGATCGACCCCACCTTCTACCCTGTGATTTATGGTGCGGACGAGGGCGATGATTGGACGGACCCCAAGGTGTGGAAGAAGGCCAACCCCTCCCTAGGCATTACGGTGGGTATTGATAAAGTGCGGGCGGCGTGTGACTCCGCCAAGCAGAACCCCGCCGAGGAGAACTCCTTCCGGCAGCTCCGGCTCAACCAGTGGGTGAAACAGGCGGTGCGCTGGATGCCAATGGAGCGATGGGACAAATGTGCTTTTGCCGCCAACGAGGATGGCTTGGAGGGCCGGGTCTGCTATGGTGGGCTGGACTTGTCCTCAACCACCGACATCACGGCCTTCGTGCTGGTGTTCCCTCCGCTGGACGAGGACGATAAATACAGCATCCTCCCGTACTTCTGGATTCCAGAGGACAACCTCGACCTCCGCGTCCGGCGCGACCACGTCCCTTACGATGTGTGGGAGAAACAGGGGTTCCTCCAGACCACCGAGGGCAATGTAGTCCACTACGGCTGCATCGAGAGGTTCATCGAGCGGCTGGGCGAACGGTTCAACATCCGGGAGATTGCCTTTGACCGCTGGGGCGCCGTCCAGATGGTACAAAACTTGGAGGGCATGGGCTTTACCGTGGTTCCTTTCGGTCAGGGCTTCAAAGATATGTCCCCACCGACCAAGGAACTGATGAAGCTGGTACTGGAAGAGCGCGTGGCCCACGGCGGTCACCCGGTGTTGCGGTGGATGGTGGACAACATCTACATCCGCACTGACCCGGCTGGCAACATCAAGCCGGACAAGGAAAAATCCACCGAAAAAATAGATGGTGCCGTCGCTACGGTGATGGCCCTGGACAGGGCTATCCGCTGTGGCAACGACATATGTGAGAGTGTTTATGACAGTCGAGGTCTGCTTTTTATTTGAGCGAGTCTCGACTATCGCATGGGGGCAATCTTCTAATTCCGCATATTTTTAGTAGCTGCAATATGGACAATCATAATCGTCTATATAATCCAATTCAATGGATATGATAGCATTTGATTTTTTGCTGTAGATAGCACGTAAGTGAATTTGGATTCCTTCTGTAACTCGAATGCGACACTTGCCATTTTTGTCACACTCAAGGATTTCTAAATCAAATCCAATGTCTTCGTCATTCATTTTTTCGATTTCATCTATTTCTGATATATCTGAATATGAATCAATGATCCCCATGCTATCTGCGCAAACATCCAGCAAATATTCATCATCAGTGATTGTAACCATATCTTCTACAGAAAAATCAGAAAAAAGTTCTATTTGCTTTAGTGTAGCACTTTCTCCCAATGTCAAAATCTCCTGCCTTGAAATATCCAAACCAATTATAGATTCATCAACAAATTTTTGTAGTGGTGTGCAAAAACCGCCCTCATTTTGTTCGATTTCGGTAATTATTCTTCTGTGTTCATCAATTTCCGCCGCTCGAATCCCTGCGCAGTTATCAATAAAGCTTTTGACACTATTCCAATAATGGAAACGAGATTCTGGGATACCTAACTCGTTAAGGTCATGTAGCAAATCTGGGTGTAGTTTAGTTTTGTCTGCTAAATCAGAAAAATCATGAACATTGCTAGTGATAAAATGTATTTCTTCGTTTGAATACGTTCGAGCGGTGTTTAGACACGTCAGCCATACAAGATAATCACGATATCCCGTACTACCATCTGCTTTAAAAGGCTTTTTACGAAGTAAAGCCCTCTGTACCACATCTCTATGCGAAATTCTGGGGTAGTCTTCTGGAACCGTCATACCTGTTTCAATGCAGAAAAAGTCAAGATAGTCCTGATATTTTTTGCATTCTGTGTCCAATAGATTTTGAGACGGTATCTCTATAGGAACGGATAAAAAATTGTTTAACTCATTTACTGCCTTTTGTGTAGCTTTTAGCTGTTCTTTCGCTTTTTCTCTATATTTGTTACAAACTTCATCAACAACGACTTGTCCAAGTACTATTGTACCGACTTTTTTCATGATTTCAAAAGACGGTCCTTTCATATGGAAGTTGGCGCAAATTATATTGCTATCTAAAAAAATTAGCACAAAGTACACCTCCAAAGTTTCGGTAATAACTAAACCTTATTTATTTAGATCCTCAAAGTTAGCTAATACTGTATATCTAACTTTTTGCCATCTATCTGGTTGCTCGCGAAATATAGAATCCAGCCAACCAGAAAGATACTCAAAATCATTTTTGTATTCAGGGTAACAATTCAAATAGGCAGCTCCTAATTTAAATACTATTTCATTATCAGTAATAAGCGACCAGCGGTGTATGAATGGTTCTCTTTTGAATACAAGGTAGTCATCAGTAAGCTGTTGGAACTCATAGCTGCCCTTTAGCCCAGCTGTTTGTTCTACAGTTTCTCTTGACCACGAATCTACAATGCTATAAAGCTGTGAACTTGAAGGAATCCAATAAACATCACCAGTAATGCGGTATTCCCCTTGTGTACCAAGAGAGGTTCTAAGGCTCTCTTCAATTGTAGATGTAACAATAAAGCGATCATCACACTCTTTCCCAACGTCCACCAAGTTCCCGTTTCGTACTTCCCATGCCTCATAGTAACTTATATCGTCTTTCACAAAATTAGGGGGTGTGGACATGCGTGAAAAATGTTGGACAATAAAACCGGTTGCCTCCTTGCTCCTACTTATGGCTGAGATATTCCAGTTAATATCATATTGGAAGGAATAACCATAACTGTGATAAATTCCCTTTTCAAAAAAGTATTGCTGCGAAGCTGACATCAATATTTCTCCTCGTATTCTTGGTTTATAGATTATTTAAAATTATACCACAATATTTTCCATTTTCCAAGAGTATGTGATGTTTTCTTTTACTTATTTTCAGAAAAGGAGTGTGATTTCTATGGGCTTTTTCAGCAGTCTGTTCCGTTCGCGGGACGCTCCCCAGAACAGCACAGCCGGGAGCGCCTACACCTTTTTCTTTGGCGGCTCCACCTCCGGCAAGGCCGTCACCGAGCGGAGCGCCATGCAGATGACGGCGGTGTATTCCTGTGTCCGTATCTTGGCGGAGGCCGTGGCTGGCCTGCCCCTCAACCTCTACCGCTACACCGATGATGGCGGCAAGGAGAAGGCCATCGGCCACCCGCTGTACCTCCTGCTCCATGACGAGCCGAACCCGGAAATGAGTTCCTTCGTGTTCCGGGAAACCCTCATGACCCATCTGCTCCTATGGGGGAACGCTTATGCCCAGATCATCCGCAACGGCAAAGGTGAGGTCATTGCGCTCTACCCCCTCATGCCCAACAAAATGTCGGTAGACCGGGATGGCCAGGGTCAGCTTTACTACAGTTACTACCGGGGGACGGACGAGGCCATCCGGGACAAAGAGCAGACCGTCACCCTCCGCCCCTCGGATGTGCTGCACATCCCCGGCCTGGGCTTTGACGGGCTGGTGGGCTACTCGCCCATCGCTATGGCGAAGAACGCCATCGGCATGGCTATCGCCTGCGAGGAGTACGGCGCTAAGTTCTTCGCCAATGGCGCGGCTCCGGGCGGTGTCCTGGAACACCCCGGCACCATCAAGGATCCCCAGCGTGTGCGGGAGAGCTGGCAGTCCACCTTCGGCGGCAGCGGCAACGCCAATAAGATCGCTGTTCTGGAGGAGGGCATGAAATACACGCCCATCGGCATTTCGCCGGAGCAGGCGCAGTTTTTAGAGACACGCAAATTCCAAATCAATGAGATCGCTCGGATTTTCCGAGTACCGCCCCACATGGTGGGTGACCTGGAAAAGTCGAGCTTTTCTAATATTGAGCAGCAGTCGCTGGAGTTCGTGAAATACACGCTGGAGCCTTGGGTGACCCGCTGGGAGCAGACCATCCAACGCTCCCTGCTATCCACGGGCGAGAAATCCCGTTATTTTGTCAAATTCAACTTGGAGGGGCTGCTCCGGGGCGACTACCAAAGCCGGATGAACGGCTACGCCACCGCCCGTCAGAACGGCTGGATGTCCGCCAACGACATCCGGGAGCTGGAGAACCTCGACCGCATCCCCGCCGAGGAGGGCGGCGACCTGTACCTCATCAACGGCAATATGCTCCCGTTGCACCAAGCTGGGGTTTTTGCGAATACCACAACAACAGGAGAGGAG
>CAMWQV010000293.1 GCA_947176425.1 uncultured Clostridia bacterium | reverse complement strand
TTGAAACCTCCAAACCCCTTGCAATCAATGGGGTTGGAGATTCCGAAAGATTATGGACTATTCAAAGGAGGGAAACCCGCTGTCAAAAAATCTGCAAAAAATTACCGTCAAGCAGGACAGCATAAACGAGGGGATACTGCAAAAGATATGCTTGCGACGAGGGCGGAGGCACGCGGCACCGCTCGACGGCCGAGGATATGAGAGGAGAAAGCGGACCTCCGCCCCTTCTCTGATAAATGCGGTCAAAAGTCGCGAAAAAAATTGGAGAAGGAGAAACGAAGTTATGTCTAGGAAAAACAACCGTATCAACGTTCCGGAGGCTCGCGAAGCAATGGACAAATTCAAGATGGAGGCGGCCAGCGAAGTGGGCGTGAATCTGAAGGAAGGCTATAATGGTGATCTCAGCTCCCGCGAAGCCGGTTCTGTCGGCGGCCAGATGGTCAAGAAGATTATGCCCATACGAACTGCAAAGTACCAACGGGCAGACCGTACTGCCATAGGACATATGGTGGAGGTTGCGTACAGCGCAGAGCTGTGTACATAACGTAAAAAGGGAACGTCGCTGTCAAATACGGCGTTCCCTTTTGTTTTATACATGAAAGCTTTCTGGTTTATCTGTTTTTCCGGCGTGATAATCCTCCGGTATGTGAATATCCCGATAAATGCCGGTCAAACGACCATATTCGCATCTTTCCAATCGGTTGGCGATTTTGCCAGTAGTCATTAAACTGCTCAACAATGCTAATGTCTCCAAAACCAGTCCCAGCCATTGCCGAGTCAGGAAATTGAGTCAGGATTGCTTTCAATATGTCAGTCGATAATTTCGGCATAGTATTCCATCTGTCCTTCATTTCGATGGCTTTCATCACAATATGGACAAATTTCTCTGCAATTTCGCGGCGTCTGTTTCCGTCCGAAATATGGGCGATGTGATTTCCTGTCTCTACCAACACTGCTACAGGTAAAACAAATTCGTCACCGTTTTCCCAGAGCAGTTCAAATTCTTCTTTAGCCTCCGTATATCGTTCGTTCATTCCGGGGATGTTCAATAGTTCCACCAACACGGATGTATCAATAAAATGTACAGTACCCATGATCTATCCTCCGCTACACGCATTCAAAAGGAGAACGGTTTGACCGGCGTTTTGTTCTTGATAGATTCAAGTAGCTTTTCATTTGCCATTACATCGCCGATCCCGCCGGACGCCAGCAGGCCGCCCTGGTTTTTGATCTCTACAAACGGGATGATCCTGCTCGCCAATGTTTCCGGGTCGCGGTATACAACGGATACCCCTAAAATACTCTGCTTATCCAGTCCGTTCAAAACTGTAGCGTTATGCGTTGTCATAATGAGGTCAATTTGACGCCTTTTTGCAATATCACAGAGGACATTCATCAATTTGACAACACGGCTGGGATGAATTCCGTTATCCATTTCCTCGATTGCAACTAGGCTATGCTCCGGCTCACTCATGACCGCAGCCAGCACAGCAATACATCTTAAAGTACCATCTGATAAACGGGTAGCATCAATATTTTCCAGACTCTTCCCGTTTTTTTCTTTCTGCACAAGAATCACGTCATTGATCTGCGTTTTAACAAATTGGATATCATTGATCTCGTTTTCCGGTAAGGTTTTAACAACAGAGCAAAAAGTATCCCATTCATCAGAACATTTTTCAAAAATTGCATACAAAACTGCGGACAGATTACTACAATTTCGACGCAGAGTGCTGTCGCCCACACGACTATAGCCTCGCATTAAAGCAGGAACCGGATCAAGAATGAACATTTGGGTTAGACTGCTCTGCACTTGCTGTATTTTTTGAATTGTACTTTCGTAATTGTCCGTATCAGAGGGAAGCCGGCTTTGCATCTGTGAGAGTACAGACATACTGCGAAGCACACGGCATACCAAGTTCTTACCGCGTTTTCCGTTTGTATATTCAACGGCAATGTCCCCACTGTCTACATTGGCAACAGATGCCTTGAAAACTACATTTCCATTGGCTGCACCAGTTTGTGCATTCTTTACCAAGTATAGAGATTCTTCTTCCACTGTAATGTGACTGGAAACGCCGATCCGTATACGATAGAGTAAATCCTGCTTCTCATCCCAATCTATCGTGCATCCAAGCAGAAAAGAACTGGCACCAAACCGGCAACAACCCTTTGCGCCCCCTCGGATACCGCCTTCTCCGTTTTTAGTTCCATCAAAAATCACACTCAAGTCGCGTCCAGTGGCAAGCTCTGAAAGGATTTGGATCCCCTCAATTGCGTTGCTTTTTCCTGATGCGTTGGATCCAATCAGTGTTGTTATTTGTTCTAACCACAGGACAGCACGGTCATATCCCTTAAATTTCTCAAAAATGAATGACTTTATCATTTATCCAACCTCCGATGAAAAGGGAGTAGCCAGACATTACTGCAATCCCTTTTTACTTATAATGATATAGTATACCATAAAATGGCGCAGCTAACAACAAAAAACTGGCGGAATAAAATAATCAACACACTCATATCCTCTTTTTATTTGAGAACGTATGAGTGTGTTGATATGCAATTGGTGAAATTTGGTTTAGCACCGGTTTTTCCTTGATTATTCTGATTCTGCTTCGGAATGTAGATGCTGGGGCTGTCTAGTCAGGTTCCTATAGAGGGTTGACTTCTTTACGCCAGTTAATTCCCTCAATCTCTCGGATAGAGTATTCCTTGGTGCCATATAGCCTGAGAGCTTTTTTGATAGCTGCCGGATCTGTCCGTGGCCTGCCGCCTATCCGACCTCTAGCTCTGGCCGAGCGAAGTCCTTCACGGGTACGGTCAGCAATCACATCCCGTTCAAACTGAGCGATGGCCGACATAAGAGTGAATAACAGTTTTCCGGTAGATGTACTGGTATCAATGGATTCCTTCAGACTGACCAGATGAACGCCCTTACTTTGAAACAGCTCTGTTAGTTCAATCAAATCCTTAGTGCTGCGGCCTAATCTTGACAACGATTCGATCACTACTGTGTCGCCCTCGGTTATCCGGTCGAGCATCTTAGCCAACTCCGGTCGCTCTCGTTTCGTGCCGGTCATCTTCTCGTTGTAGATCATGTCACACCCGTACTTCCTAAGAGCGTCAAGCTGTCGATCAAGATTCTGCTGCTCCGTACTGACACGAGCATAGCCGAAAATGTAATTCTTCATGATTCTCCTTCCTGTCCCAATAACATATGGCAGCTGGGACATTGATTTTGAAACGAGTTTCGGGACAGAATACCCCTCAAAATCTCCCGATTTCAAGGGATATTTCAGTCCTGAATATTCAGTTCCAATAACGTTCGTTTGTTGGAAAACTTCCATTAACTCCTCCGTCCATGCGTCCCCTGTGGCGTTATCCACCGCTACCCATTTACCGCATTCTTTTGTCAAAAACAGTCCCAGCGGAATGCGGAAATCTATCACGTTTAGCAACTGTTCCGAATTGACACGGTGAATTTTAGACTTCCGCATAAGTCCCTCCCTTGGGAATCGCCGCAAACTCCATGTGGTACAGATCCAAAGCCTTGCCCAAGATAACGTGGCTTCCCTCGTAGTACGTCGGTTCACAATACCCGCAGGAACGGGCTTCCTTTTCGGACTCAAAGACTTTGCTAATCTGTACTGTACAGAAGCGTGGAGTATAGACATAATCGCCAATCTTGATATATGTCATGTCTGTGCTTCTCCTTTCGTATTTCTATAAAACAACAACCCGGCATCCCTGCTGTCAAGCAAGAACACCGGGCATCATAATTAACTGGCTTCCGCCAAATCCGGAACTGCATCGGCGGCGTTCATAATCTCCATGAACTGCTGGGCATAGGTTTTTGCCTGCGCTGCTTCCTCCGAAGTGAGGACACTTGCCGCCTCAAAATTGAATAAAGCATACGGTTTTCCGCCTCTACTGGTGGCCTTCTCCAACGTGATTTTCGTGACAACGCTGTTAATCGGCGTCAGAGTTCCAATCAGCCGGGCCATATACTTCAGGAAACGGGGCTTGCTTGTCACTGGTACACGGACCAGCAGCGGCAGGATACTGTTGGGCCGCAGCAGGAACAGCAGAACAGATTCTTTACAGGCTTTGGCATTGGATTCTCCATCTTTGGAGCCAAAATCGTTGTATGGGCAATGTGCGCAGACTTTCCCATCGCTGGAAACGATGCTGTTTTCACTCATACATACAGGAGGTGTACCTTCCACCGGATCAGGACTGTCCCAATATGCCCTCGGCGTAGTGTAATCAAGGATGATGCCGGTCAATTCCTTCTCTGCTTCATCGC
>CAMWQV010000292.1 GCA_947176425.1 uncultured Clostridia bacterium | reverse complement strand
CATTTGCAGCTCGGCGATGGTTGACACACCTGCCGCCAGCCCTTCCAGACCGTCTATCAGATTGACGGAGTTTGTCACCGCTACGATCCATATGACCGTAATCGGAACGGACATGATCCCAAATTCCCAATACTCGCCCCCAATAGGCAGCGGATTCGCGATTGCTTCGATCACTACGCCATGCCATACGGCGATCAGCGCGGCTACGATCTGCAAAATAAACTTGATGCCCGCCCCTAACGGATGGGAGTCATCCACAACGCCAACCGCTACGATTAAGCAGGAACCTAACAAAATGCCCCGCAGCTGCCGGTCCGTTTGGGCAAAGGCCAGCACTGTGATCACAAAACCGATAAAAATAGCCAATCCGCCCAAACGGGGAATAGGATGGTCGTGCATCCGCCGCTTGTCCTTTGGAATATCTACCGCGCCGATTTTATACGCCAGACGCTTGACCAGAGGCGTCAGCGCAAAACTGAGCAGCATAGAGACGCCCAGAGCCAGTATGACAGGCATTACTGTAGTACGATCAAACATGGTTTCCATGATACCGCTCTGCCCCCGCTTATCTGGCTAAAAAGCCCAGTTTTTTGTATACTTTCCGAAGCGTCTTTTCCGCCACGCAACCGGCTTTTTCTGCTCCGGCACGGTAGACGCTCTCCAGATACGCTTTGTCGGCAAGCAGGCGCTCTGTCTCTTCACGGATCGGACGCAGCGTCTCCACGACCGCCTCGCCAACGGCAGGTTTGAACTTCCCATAGCCCTGTCCTGCAAATTCGGACTCGATCTCCTCAAAGCTCTTTCCGGTCGCGGCGGCGTAGATCTGCACCAGATTGGATACGCCCGGTTTTTCGCCCGGCGCGTAGCGGACGCAGCGTTCCGTGTCACTGTCCGTGACCGCACGCTTGAATTTCCGCATGATATCTTCCGGCTTATCCATCAAAAATACACAGCCTTCCGGCAGGGATTTGCTCATTTTGGTTTCCGGCGCGTTGAGGCTCATGATCCGTGCGCCTACTTTCGCGATATACGGTTCCGGTACGCGGAGTACGTCGCCGTAGATGCCGTTGAAGCGTTCCGCGATATCACGGCATATCTCCACATGCTGCCGTTGATCTTCGCCCACGGGAACATAGTCCGGCTGATAAATCAAAATGTCCGCGGCCATCAGGACCGGATAGGTAAAAAGGCCCGCATTAATGTTCTCCGAGTGTTTTGACGCCTTGTCCTTAAACTGGGTCATGCGGCTGAGTTCCCCGAACATCGTGTAGCAGTTGAGTACCCACCCCAGCTGGGCATGGGCCGGCACATGGGACTGGACAAAGAGCGTGCATTTTTCCGGGTCCAAGCCGCTGGCGATATACTGTGCAATCTGCGTAAGGGTACGTTTGCGCAGCTGGGCGGGATCCTGCCGCACAGTAATCGTATGCAGGTCGGCCATGAAAAAGAAACAGTCATAGGTTTCGATCATCCCCGGCCAATGGCGCATGGGTCCCAGATAGTTGCCCAAATGCAGGTCTCCGCTGGGCTGAATCCCGGAAAGCATCGTCTTTTTTTCATTCATAGCTGTATTGCTCCTCTGTCTAAATATTTTTAACCGCTTTGTTACGCTGTTTTTCTGAATTGGCAGTTTATTATAGCACGTCCTTTCCCAAATGACAACCGGTGCTTTCTAAAAAACGCGCAGAAATGCAGGGCAGACGCATTCACATCTGCCCTGCTTCAAAATCAGATAAACACAACGAACGCGGTATCGAACGTCCACCGCACAGCAAGGGGCGCAGTGGCCGTCCGCATATGCCTTAAACCGCTCTCGTGACTTTTCCGGAACGCAGACACCGGGTACAAACATAGACATGGCGAGGAGAACCATCGACGATCGCCTTGACACGCTTGACATTGGGCTTCCACGTGCGGTTTGAACGCCTGTGGGAATGGGAAACCTTGATGCCGAAGGTTACACCCTTGTCACAGAATTGACATTTAGCCATCCGTTGCACCTCCTTGCTGTTCTAAAGTAAATGATTTTTGCACCATTACCTATCATAACAGACTTTGACATAAATTGCAAGTACTATTTTCTATTTTCATCGAAAACTTTTTCTAATAACTATGTCGAGAGTTCCTTTCTATACTTGTTCCCCAAACTTCTCAATATCCTATTGACAAAACGGGAAAAATGTCATATACTGGTCTTACAAAGGGAGTAGCCTGCACGGAGGAATCTGTGTTTACTCAGCCGTCAATACGATTTTAGAATCCGGCTTTGTAATGAAATGGCGAGACTTTGCTGTTATTAAAACGGCAAAGTCTCTTTTTTGTGCTTTGCCGGAAAATGAAGGAGGATTTTTTATGGAAATGTTGGTGCAGGTCGTTTTATTGGCAGCGGGCTTTGTTCTGCTGGTCAAGGGCGCGGACTGGTTCGTGGAGGGCGCGTCGGAAATCGCGGCGAAACTGCGGATTCCGCCGCTCATTATCGGTTTGACCATCGTGGCTATGGGGACCAGCGCACCGGAGGCGGCAGTGAGTATCTCGGCGGCGCTGAAGGGAAGTGCGGATATCACTATCGGTAATATTGCGGGCAGTAATATCCTGAATATCCTGGTGATTCTTGGACTTTCCGCCGTTATCACGCCGCTGGCTGTGGAGCGCGGCACAACCCGCCGGGAAATGCCTTTTTTGGCTGGAATCAGTTTTCTGCTGCTTTGGCAGGGGTGGGACGGCACAATCAGTTTGTTTGACGGCATTGCGTTAATCACTCTTTTTATTGCCTATCTTGTCTATCTGCTGGTGAAAGCCAAGCGCCAGCCGGAGGAAAACACGGAAACTGTCAAGGAGCGCGCTTTGTGGCAGACGCTGCTGCTGACAGTAATCGGTCTGGCGGCAATCGTGCTTGGGAGTAATATAGCGGTAGACGCCGCCTGTGCCATCGCCAGAATTTTGGGCATGAGCGAACGGTTTATCGGCCTAACCATCGTGGCGCTGGGGACCTCGCTTCCGGAGCTGTTTACTTCTGTCACCGCCGCACGGAAGGGAAGCGCTGATATCGCAATCGGAAATATTGTAGGCAGCAATATTTTCAATATACTGTTTGTCGTTGGACTTTCCGCGCTGGTAATCCCCGTACCGTTTGCGCCGGCGTTCCGGTTTGACAGCGCGGTCGCGGCGGCAGCGGCGGTTCTTCTGCTGCTCTGCTGTGTGGGAACAGGAAAATTGAAACGCTGGCACGGCGCTGTCATGCTGGCGGGATACGCGGCATATTTTTTGATGATCCTGTGAAATGAATATTTAAGTTTCTTTGAAGTTTGCGCTTTCTCACTTGACGAAAACTGCCGGACGCTGTACGATGTGTAGCAATCGGAATATATTCAAGTGTTGGAGATATGGATATGAAACTGTATTTAGTCAAGCCGGATTTGATTTATTATGAAAAATATAATGAGATGATGTCCGAATGGCGTGCAAGCAAAACACAGACAGCGCCGTGGTTCCTGGACATTAAAACCGCAGCGATTGATGAATATGCACAGTTCATCAGAATGTTAGACGATTGTGAACATGGAAATGTTGATAAAAGATTCAGCGCTGCATCATCCTACTTTGCAGTGGATGAAAATGACAGATTAATAGGCGCTGCCAGTCTGCGCCATTATCTTACCGTAGAAGGGTTTCATTCCTGGGGGCATATTGGATATGGTGTCCGTCCTGCTGAACGCAAAAAAGGCTATGCCGTTCAGATATTAAAAATGATGCTGGAGCAGGCGAAGAAAAAGGGGATTTACAAGGTGCTGCTCGGTGTTCATGATAGTAATATTGGTTCATGGAAAACAGTGGAGAAATGCGGAGGAATTATGGAAAATATTGTCCATATAGAAAATGACGATGAACCAATTCGCAGGTACTGGATTGACATAGAACGAGACTGACTGGAGAAAACGGAGGACAGACAATGGAAATTTCCCGTTCAACAATGAAAAAACTGCTGTTTCTGATAACCTTTGCGGTTCTGCTTTTCACGGGTATACAGCACTTGAATCATGTGTTTGCCGCGCTGGGATTTATCGGAAACGTATTGTCCCCGCTTTTCATCGGCGGCGCAATCGCATTTGTTCTGAATGTCCCCATGGCGTTTTTTGAGGAAAAGCTCTTTAAAAAACGCCGGCTGTCACCCGGAATGACCCGCGGCGTCAGTCTTCTGCTGACGGTTGTGCTGGCGGCGGTGGTCATTCCCCTGCTGCTGTTCATCATTGTCCCGCAGCTTGCCGCCAGCGTGTCGGGGCTGGGGACTGCCATTGCCGCGGCCTTTGCACGTT